>CACXHM010000060.1 GCA_902767465.1 uncultured Bacteroidia bacterium | reverse complement strand
TGAGTCGCGGTCTTCTTGAAAACTCAAAAAAAAATGGCAGAATTCAGCAAAGATGGTCGCAAGCTCAGGCCGAGAAGGTCGGCTTCGGCACACACTGGTCCGGCTTACAGCACGAGCGAAAAACGCTCCGACGAAGGCGGACATCGCAACTATGGAGAACACAAAACGTACGGAAGCAAACGTACCAGCAGTTATGGCGGCCGTAAACCGTACGGTGAAAACAAGCGCTACGGCTCATCCGACCGTAATGGTAATGACAGTGAAAAACGTCCTTACGGCGAAAGGAAATCCTACGGAGAACACAAAAAGTATGGCAACAAGGGTGGCTATGCAGCCCGAAAGAATGCAGGAGGTTTCGGCAAAGCCTCAAATGAAGGCATCAACCGCATGATTGCGGCAAGCCCCACCCGCAAGTTCCAGGCTCCGTCATATAATTCTTTTGAGCCTGAAATAAAAGAAGAAATCCGCCTCAACAAGTTCATAGCCAACTCGGGAGTATGCTCACGCCGCGAAGCCGATACAATGATACAGGCGGGCGTAGTGACAGTAAACGGCGAAGTGGTGACCGAACTTGGAACCAAGATCAACACTACCAAAGATGTTGTGAAGTTCAACGGCGAGACGCTCCGTGGTGAGGCTAAGGTTTATATTGTAATGAACAAACCCCGCGGATATGTCACCACAGCATCTGACCCCCATGCAGAAAAAACGGTCATGGACCTTCTGAAGGGCTGTCCCAGCAGGGTTTATCCGGTTGGACGCCTCGACAAGGCCACTACGGGCGTGTTGATGTTTACCAACGACGGTGAAATCTCCGAAAGACTTACACATCCTTCATACGACAAGAAAAAGATTTATCAGGTCATCCTCAACAAGCCTCTTTCCGAGGATGCCCGGCAACAGATCCTTTCAGGCGTGGAACTGAGCGACGGCCCCATTGCAGCGGACGCACTCGAATTCATCGACCCCGACGATAAACGCAAGCTCGGCATTGAAATCCACTCCGGAAAGAACCGTGTGGTGCGCCGCATCTTCGAAGCCGTCGGCCTTGAAGTCCGCACCCTCGACCGCGTTTATTTCGCAGGTCTCACAAAGAAGGGTCTAAAGAAGGGTGAATGGCGTTTCCTCACCGAAGGAGAAGTCAATATCCTCAAAATGGGAGCATACGTATAATGGCGCATAAATCCGGGTTTGTAAATATCATCGGCAACCCAAATGTCGGCAAAAGCAGTCTCATGAACGCAATGGTGGGCGAAAAGTTGTGCATTGTCACGGCAAAGGCCCAGACCACCCGCCATCGCATAATGGGCATTGTAAACGGAGAAGACTGGCAGATAGTTTATTCCGACACACCTGGAATCCTTAAACCGGTATATCGGCTGCAGGAGAATATGATGCGCAGCGTGGATGCCGCCATCGGCGATGCCGATGTCATTCTCTACGTAACCGACACCGTCGAAAAACCGGACAAAAACACAGAATACGTAGAAAAGCTTCCTTCCCTTGCATGCCCGGTAATAATAGTGATCAACAAGATCGACCTCAGCAGCCAGGAGAAGGTGCGTTCGCTCATGGCATGGTGGCAGGAAAAGGTGCCTGCGGCACATATTATTCCGGCATCGGCCCGCGAACACTTCAACATCGACAGCATACTTGCCGCCGTTGTGGAACGACTCCCCCTGTCTCCTCCGTGGTATGACAAGGATACTTTCACCGACAGGAATCTCCGTTTCTTTGCATCGGAAATTATCCGGGAAAAGATTCTTGAGAACTACAATGACGAGATTCCCTATAGCTGCCAGGTGGAAGTGGAGTCTTTCCGGGAAGGAGAGGAGCGATACGATATTTCGGCCATCATATATGTGATGCGCGATTCGCAGAAGGGCATCCTCATAGGCAAGGGAGGGTCAGCCCTTAAGCGCACCGGCACCGCAGCCCGCATCGAAATGGAAGATTTCTTCCAGAAAAAAGTGTTTTTGCAGTTGCTGGTCAAAGTTGATCCCGACTGGCGTGAGAGCCGGCGGGAACTCAGGAAGTTTGGATACGAAGATTAAGTCATTCTGAACGAAGTGAAGAATCTATGAGCGAAGATTACGAAGATATCAAGGATCTGGATGAAATCGCCGGCGTGACCGGCGATGATGACGTGGAGGTTAACGGCGAAGAGCTTGAAATAACTGATGACGCACAGGCAAGCGGTAAGTTCAGCCGTCTGCTCGAAAGTGACAGCCGCCGCTACAAACTTTCCGGAATGTTCAAGGACTGGTTCCTCGACTACTCCTCATATGTTATTCTGGCAAGGGCCGTCCCCCATATAGTGGATGGACTAAAGCCGGTGCAGAGGCGCGTGCTCCATGCGATGTATAAAATGGATGACGGCAACTACACCAAGGTGGCCAACATTGTCGGACAAGCCATGCAGTATCATCCGCACGGAGATGCCTCCATCCTTGGAGCCCTCGTACAACTCGGCCAGAAGAATCTCACAGTGGACTGCCAGGGTAACTGGGGCAACATACTCACAGGGGATTCCAACGCAGCCCCCCGATATATCGAAGCAAGGCTCTCCAAATTCGCGAAAGAGGTTGTTTTCGATCCGGAAATCACCAACTGGATGAACTCCTACGACGGGCGGAACCAGGAACCCACCGAACTTCCGGTACGGTTCCCCCTGCTTCTCGCCCAAGGCACCGAGGGTATTGCCGTGGGTATGGCCTCCAAGATTCTTCCACATAACTTCAACGAACTTCTTGATGCTTCCGTACGCATCCTCGAAGGCAAGAGCTATGAACTCTATCCCGATTTTCCCACCGGAGGTTTTGCAGACTGCAGCAAATACAATCAGGGCAGGCGCGGCGGCAGCGTGAAGGTCCGGGCCCGCATCGAGAAGGTGGACAAGAACACCGTGGCCATCACGGAGATTCCGTACGGAAAGACCACCCACATTCTGATTGATTCCATCCTGAAGGCAAAAGACAAGGGCAAAATAAAGATCAAGAAGATAGAAGACATGACCACCGATAAGGTGAACATCATCATCCATCTTCCCAACGATGTTTCGCCCGACAAGACCATAGACGCCCTTTATGCATTCACCGACTGCGAGACGAACATCACGCCGAACGCCTGCGTTATCGTAGACAACAAGCCGCAGTTCCTGACGGTGAACGACATCCTCGAATACGACACATTCCACACCCGCGACCTGCTTGAACAGCAACTCCGCATCCGTCTCGCCAAACTCGAGGACGACTGGCACTGGTCGAGCCTGGAGCGTATCTTCTTCGAGAATCGCGTTTACAAGATACTCGAGCAGGACCAGAAGACATGGGAAGACCAGCTGAACGACATCTTCGCCCGTATGAAGGATTTTCAGGACCAGCTCCGGCGCGAAATCGTCATGGAAGACATTCACCGCCTGGTGGACAAGCCCGTGCGCAAGATTTCCAAGTTCGATGTAAAGGCCGTGGAAGAAAAAATCAGCGGTCTTGAGGAGCAGATGAAAGAAGTACAGGACAACATCGACAATATCACAGCATACACGATAGAGTGGTTCAAGGGACTTAAGAAGAAGTACGGAAAAGACTTCCCGCGCCTTACCGAACTCACCGGCTTCGAAACCATCGCCGCCACCAAGGTGATTAACAACAATGCCAAACTTTCCGCCAACCTCGCAGAGGGCTTTGTAGGAATAGGCCTCAAGCGCGATGACGGAGGCACATACATCTGCGACTGTTCCGACCTCTCGGAAATCATAGTCATAGGCAAAGACGGCAAATATCGCATTACCAAGGTGGAAGACAAGGCTTTCTTCGGCAAAGACCTGCTGTATGTGGGACTCTTCAACCGTGGAGACAACCGCACCATATATAATGTCATTTACCGTGAAGGAAAGACATCCGTTTACTACGCCAAACGCTTCGCCATCACTTCGGTCACCCGCGACAAGGAGTACGACATCACGACAGGTGCTCCCGGATCACAGATCATGTGGTTCAGCGCCAACCATAACGGCGAAGCCGAAACTGTACGCATAGCGCTCAGGCCCAAACCCAAGCTCAAGAAGACCAATTTCGAATACGATTTTGCATCTCTTGCCATCAAGAGCAAAACCGCCCGCGGAAATCTCGTGTCAAAGAACGTGATTGCCAAGATTACCCTGAAGAGCAAGGGCGTATCCACCATCTCCGGCAAAGACATCTGGTACGATGCCGACATCCAGAAACTGAACGAAGACGGCCGCGGCCAATACCTTGGCCAGTTTGAAGGTGAAGACAAGGTGCTTGCCATCTTCAAAAACGGCACGTTTTATACCACATCTTTCGACCTGGTCAACAAATACCAGGGAGATGTGCTCAGCATCAGCAAGTTCGATCCCAATCTCACTTACACAGCCCTTTACTATGACGGAGCAGCCAAGACTTTCTACGTCAAGCGTTTCTCTTTCATAGAAAGCGACAATTCCCCTATGCTGTTCATCTCCGATGCCCCCAAATCGTATCTGGTGGAGCTATGTTCCGACAGGCATCCGCAGTACAAATGTACCTTCGGAGGGAAATCCGCCCATAAGGAACCCGAATGCATCGACGCCGAGCAGTGGATAGGCAAGAAGGGCATTACCGCCAAAGGCAAAAAGTGCCACGACCGCGAGCAGGTCAAAAAAGTTGAGTTCATAGAGCCTTTGGTTAAACCGGAGGATGAAGTTGAACCGGTTGAAATTGTAATTCCGGAAGAGGTGGGCGACCTCGGTCTGCCCGTAGGTGAAATAGTGCTTCCGGACATAGAAGAACCAACACTTTTCTGATGATCTGGGTCCTTACCGGCTTCATGGGTTGCGGCAAGACGACCATCGGGCGGCTTGTGGCCCGGATGGCAGCAGCTTCTGCATCCTGTCTGCCGCCAGAAACAGGCACCGGTTCTCAGAAAAAAAGCCCGCCGGCAACATCTCCGGAAAGAGGAGAATTAAGGTTTGTCGATCTGGATGAGGAAATTGTGTTGCGGGAGGGACGGAGCATTCCGGAGATTTTTGCGGATGGAGGGGAAGCAGCGTTCCGCGCTGTCGAACGTACAACGCTGGCGGAACTGCTCTCGGAAGCAGACGGAAACCTGCTGATTTCACTGGGTGGCGGAACGCTGACAGACCCGGAAAGCCGCGCGCTGGTGCACGATTTCTGCCGCTGCATTTACCTGCGGGCTTCGGTGGAAACGCTGGCCGCGAATCTGCGCTGGGAAGGCGAAAGCGCATCGCGCCCTATGCTTGCGGGCGCCGACCCTGAAGCCCCGGCTGAATCCCCCGACAGTCTTGAATCCCGCATTGCAGCTATGATGGCTACCCGTGGTCCCATCTACGAAAAAGCCGCAGATGTCATAATCGACATCGACGGCCATGACTATTCAAGTATCGCGCGGCAGTTGTTCGGTTCTTTTTCTCTATAGGTCCTTCTTAGATGATATCTTCACCCTTGCGCATGTCGCGGATACGCAACTGGGTGAAAGTGTTTCCGGCGAAATAATTTTCTACGATGGCATAGCACACATCCACCGGATTGCCTTCTTTTACAAAATCGAAAAAGTCAGCAAGATTAAATGCTATTGCAGGGACCTTGTGGTAGGGCTGGTCTTCCTGAATGAGATCGAGTTTCATATGGGCTCCCCCCGCCCCCACACGACGTCCGTCACCTGCATCATACACGCCCCTGGTCATGAAAACAGGATTATGGTTTCCGGGACCGAAGGGCTGGAACTGTTTGAGGATACGGAAAAACTTGGGAGTAATCTGCGAGAAATCAAGTTCGGAATCAATTTCCACCACCGGAGTGAGCATGTCGGCATTGATGTGGTCTGCCACGAATTTATCCATGCGGGCGGCAAATTCGGGAAGCTTATCCTCGGTGAGGGTAAGACCGGCGGCATAGGTGTGTCCACCGAAATTTTCCATAAGGTCGGCACAGCTTTCGATAGCCGCATAGAGGTCGAACTTACCGGCACTGCGGGCAGATCCCGTTACAAAACCATTGCTTTTCGTGAGCACCACGGTGGGCTTGTAATAGGCTTCCACCAGGCGGGAAGCCACAATGCCGACGACCCCTTTGTTCCAGTTAGGATTATAGACTATCGTAACGTTTTCACGAGCCAGTGCACGTCCGCTTTCCACCATTTCAAGGGCTTCTGCGGTAATCTCTCTGTCCACATTCTTGCGTTCGTTATTGTTACGGTTGATCTTCTCTCCCACCATCATGGCCTTGCCTGTCTCGGTTGCCGTAAGAAGTTCCACGGCCAGGCGTCCTGTCTCCATACGACCGGCGGCGTTGATACGCGGGCCGATTTTGAAAACAATATCGTCAACCGTAATATGTCCCGGTTCCAGTTTGGAAAGGTTGATCATTGCAAGAAGCCCTTTCCGGGGATCTTCGTTCAGCCTTTTGAGACCGTAATATGCAAGAATGCGATTTTCGCCGACAACCGTCACAAGGTCGGAAGCAATGCTCACCACAAGCAGGTCGAGCAGTGGCAGCAATGTCTCAAAAGGAATGTCATATTTCTGGGAATAACCCTGAACAAGTTTAAAACCAACCCCACAACCGCAAAGGTCATCGAAAGGGTAGCTGTCGTCTTCCCGCTTTGGGTCAAGGACAGCCACCGCAGCAGGCAGTTCATCCTCGGGAAGATGATGATCACAGATGATCACATCGACCCCATGCTCTTTGGCAAGGTTCACCTTTTCTATCGCCTTGATGCCGCAGTCAAGGGTAATGATGAGTTTAAAACCGTTTTCAGCAGCCCAAAGTATGCCTTTGGTAGAAACCCCATACCCTTCGTCGTAACGGTCCGGAATGTAGAAGTCGACAAGGTCGGTGTAACGCTTGACAAAAGAATAGACCAGAGAAACGGCAGTAGTCCCGTCCACGTCATAATCGCCATACACAAGGATTTTTTCGTCGCCTGTAATGGCTTTATGCAAGCGCTCCACTGCCTTGTCCATATCTTTCATGAGGAAAGGATCGTGGAGATTGTCCAGACTGGGGCGGAAGAAAGCACGGGCCTCGTCGAAAGTATTTACTCCCCGCTTGACAAGAAGTTCGGCAAGCACACGGTCAATACCCACCTCGGTAGCAAGGCGTTCCACCTTGTCTTCGGGAGCCGGACTGCTTATGACCCATTTGCTTTCTTTGTTCATGTCCGGCAAATTTACCAAAATAATTCCTTTTACCCAAATGGCTACTTATGCGAAAACGATCGGCGGGGGCCTTCCATGGTCCGCCATAGGGCGGAGTCGAAGTCTTCCGGATCCCGGGGATCGACATAGGGGCCGTCATGGTCCGGACAAAATTCCAAATATGTAATGGGAAGCCCCATGTCGAGGAACATTTTTTCGTAGAAAGTCTGGACTTCCCGCACTTCCGCCGGCAGTTTGTCGATAGGGGCCGCCTGCTGGCGGACGTCTTTTGTCCCTGGGCCATACAGGTCGGTGGTCTCGGCAAGGATGGGCAGACCATTCACAGAAGCAACGGCATGAGTGTATTCGAACAGGAATCGGCTGTCCGTCTTTAGATGAATGAGTCCGCCGTGCTTCAGGAACCGTCTGTAACGCTCCAGGAAGATCGGAGAGGACAGCCGCTTGTTGGCACTCGCCTTCAGCTGCGGATCTGAAAAAGTCAGCCATATCTCCGATACCTCGTCCGGCCCGAAGAAAGCCCCTATGAATTCTATCCGCGTGCGGAGGAATGCCACATTCGGAAGCCCCTCTTCCGTTGCGGTCTTGGCTCCGCGCCAAAGACGAGCCCCTTTGATATCGACGCCTATATAATTCTTGTCCGGATTGCGTCTTGCAAGTTCAAGAGTGTACTCCCCTTTCCCGCAGCCCAGTTCAAGCACGATGTCACCCTCATGAGCGCCGAACATTTTCTCCACCCAGCGTCCCTTGACCGGATGATCGGTGAGATTATCGTACCCTTGCGAAAGAACATCCTCCGCAGAGGGCTGCAGCAGGCATGAAAAAGTCTCGTTTTCGGCGAATTTTTTAAGTTTACCGTGTCCCATCGTTTCGATTCAGGATTATGCCGAGCCCTCGAAGGTCTTCCGGCGGATTAATTGGACGTATGCGCAGTATAAGGTTTTTAGAAGAGTCTTTCAACTCAGGGGCGACTCCGCTGCGATATAGCGCCTGATGTTCTCCCGCAGGGAACCAGACTCTCTCGCTAAAAAAATTCTCAGAATCCCGGCCTTCCGGCATGTCGGCCGGCTCCATCCAGCGGATGTTCAGTTGCAGGGGACTGCGGAGGGGAGAAGTGAAGAGCGAGATGTCGAAGGCGGACGCCTGCGATCCGTCCGGGATGGCGGGAATGACGAATTCATATACTCCACCGGGGGCATCGTCGGCCTTGATGAATTGCTCAAACGAATCAGGCTGGCTGCAGGCGATCGGGAGCAGGCTTGCAATGCTGATGATGACGCGGAAAGGCAGTGCGCGGGAACGTTGTGAAGGCGCGGTCAGCATACTATTTCCGGCGTCCCTTATTACGATGCTTTCCTCCCTTGCGCTTTGGAGTATCGAAACGGGAGATACTGTCATCCCCTACGGCAGTCACAAACTCGGGAGCAACCGGGTCCGGGTCATTCTTCAGGGATTCAGGCTTGATCCCGTTCCGGTTCATCTTTATTATTTCCATGACATCCGAAGCCGGAAGCGGATAAAGATTCTCATCAGAATGTTTGTCGTATGAGAAATACATCATTTCCTTCAGGATATCCGTCTTCCGCAAATAGGCGAATCCGTCTTCGAACTCAAGCGGCTCCTGCACGCGCGGAATATGTGACTGGGCATCCTGGTAAACAGCCACCTCATAGTTGAGGCAGCACTTCAGCTTGCCGCACTGTCCGGCAAGTTTCTGCGGATTCAGGGAAAGATCCTGTACCCTCGCCGCAGCAGTGGAGATACTCTTGAAATTGGTAATATACCGTGCACAGCAAAGTTCCCCTCCGCAAACTCCAAGCCCTCCAATAAGGCCGGCTTCCTGCCGGGCCCCTATCTGCTTCATTTCTATGCGGATACGGAATTCTTCGGCAAACACTTTTATCAGCTGGCGGAAGTCCACGCGCCCATCGGCGATATAATAGAAAATCGCCTTGCTGCCATCGCCCTGAAACTCCACGTCTCCTATTTTCATATCGAGTCCCATTTCAGCTGCAATACGCCGCGCCTGAATCATGGTCTCCTGCTCACGCGCAATTGCTTCCTGCCACTTCTCGATATCGGTAGATTTGGCTTTTCGATATATTTTCTTGAACTCGGCAGTCTCAGGGTCAACGCCCTTGCATTTTAGTTGGCGCCCGACAACGGGACCCTCGAGGGTGATGATGCCAAGATCGCAACCAGTCGCAGCCTCAACCACCACAAGATCGCCGGTTTTGACATTTTGCCCGGAAGCATTGACGTAGAATGCTTTACGGGTATTCTTAAAACGAACTTCAA
This sequence comes from uncultured Bacteroidia bacterium, assembly GCA_902767465.1. Taxonomy (GTDB): domain Bacteria; phylum Bacteroidota; class Bacteroidia; order Bacteroidales; family UBA932; genus Cryptobacteroides. The sequence continues at coordinate 9,821 of CACXHM010000060.1, read as the reverse complement.
AAATATCCCTGAAAGACTGGTCCGGGATACCGGCCAGATAGTTATGGTCGCGCAACTTGCAGCAGCCCTCCCTATAGCGGAATGAAGTTTCGGTGTCCTGTTCGTTGCTTACACGAACATACCCGCGACTGCAGTCGGACTGTATTCTTTCGTTATCCATAGATGCTAAATATTATGATAGAGCCTGTCCACCAAATCGGTAAACAGTATCTTAAGATTCACGTTACGTTCAATGAGCCGCGACGCCCTGTCCAGGGCTTCCAGCGCTTTTCTTGGGAAAGTTTTACGACACCTTAGAGCCCATGCGGCCACTTCGTCATCTTCCCCGGCAAGGGATTTCAGGCCCTGCTGCACCAAAAACACACGGCGCATTTTTTCAGAAGCATAGCGGCAGAATGCCCTTGCGCTGTCGCGGGATGGAAGGTCGGCAAGAGCCTCACCCACAGCGAGGGCAGCACTAAGATCCTTCGTGGACAATGCTTCCATGAGAGATGCCAGGAGTGATCCGTCATTGTATCGGAGCACAGCATCCGACGCCGCCCCACCCGAAGGCAGGCGGAATAGCTGGCATCGCGACAGAATCGTTGGAAGCAGTCTCTCAGGAGAGTGCGTTATCATTACGAACAGAGTCTGTGCCGGAGGTTCTTCCAGTATCTTCAGCAGCTTGTTGGCCGCAGTAGAATTCATTTTCTCGGGAAGATACACCACCACAGAGGTGTAACCTCCCTCAAGGGAATACCTGCCAAGAGTCTGGATCAAGGCATTTGCTTCCCGTACAGATATAACGGTATTCTTCCCCTCGAAGCCCAGCGCCTCATAAAGATCGTTTTCAGTAAAAGAAGGATTTCCGAGCACAAGATCCCGCCACTGCCCCGCATATTGCTGCGAGACCGAATCGCCCGAAAGCACCAACGGGAAAATGTAATGTACGTCGGAATGTATCATTTTTGCAACTCTGGGATTGTCTCCATAGAGTTTTTTCAGGAAATCGACGGCGATGGATACTCCCCCGCCGCCATCATCTTCATGTAGGAGAATGGCGTGAGGGACGCGGCCGGATGCGGCCATCGCAGACAATGTTTGGCGAATATCGCTCATTTTTCCCTGAATGAATTCATGTCAGCTATATAAGCAAGTACTTCCCTGTCAAAAGAAGGCGGGAATGCTTCCAGAGACTGCCGCGCCTCCTTGATGTATTCTGCAAGGCACTTCTGTGCATATTCTACTCCGCCCCCGTCAAGGACGAACTGCCTCACACGTCCGCAATACTCGGGATGATCATGGATGGAATTGATCATTTTCCTGATTTCCCCTTCTTTGTCCGAATTCTTCAGGGCCCCGAGGAGGGGAAGGGTTATCTTCTGCTCCCAAAGGTCCAGTCCCGAGGGCTTCCCGGTGGATTCTCCCCCGGCATAGTCAAGAATGTCGTCGCGAATCTGAAAGGCCATTCCAAGAGCCCTTCCGTAATCGCCCGCTGCCTTCATCATGCCATCGGAGGCATTCACAGAACGGGCACCGGATTCACAGGCTGTGACAAACAGGGATGCGGTCTTGCAATAGATTATGCGAAGATAGTCTTCGATGGTGGTGTCTGAGCTGAAAGCTTTTTGCTGTTGGAGCATTTCCCCTTCGGCCAAATCGGTGAGAGTTCCGGAAAATTCCTTTACAAGCCACTTCAAGTCCGGGGAATCAACCAGCAGACCGACTGCCCTGGCAAGCCAGAAATCCCCAATCAGCACGGCAGGAACAGGGCCGAATTGCGAATAGACGGTAGGAGAGCCCCTGCGTGTAGCGGCCTCGTCGGCAACATCGTCGTGTAACAGAGTTGCATTGTGCAGCAGTTCCACGGCGGCAGCGCTGCGAAGGCTTTCATCACAAATCCGGGACTGGTTGCAGGCTCTCGCAACATAAAGCGTCAGGATAGGGCGCAGCATCTTTCCGGAATTGGACAGAAGCGAAGTATTGATGTCGTCGAGCAGACGCACATCGCTGGCAAGGACATCACGGAGAAGATCCTTTACTGCTGTCCAATCGGAACCAAGCCCTTTTATGATGCTGCTGTTATCCATCCTTCAAAAAGGCCTCAAGATCAGAAACATTGTCCGCGAAAAAAACCAGTTCTACGTCTTCTGCACAAAGCATCCTCTCCGATACTAAATGATCGAGAAGAACTTTGAGCGGGTCATAAAAGCCATCGACATTAAGCACGGCTATCCGGCCTTTGAAGCGTCCCAGCTTTGCAAGCACCATAGTTTCGAACAATTCATCCATGGTACCGATTCCTCCCGGAAGTGCAATTGCAACGCTTACCCCATCACGCATAAGAGTCTTGCGTTCCGACATTGTAGGAGCCCACCGCAACGAAATTGGTCCCTGGTACTCAAGCCCCTTCATAAAATCTGGCAATACTCCATAATTACCGGCTCCACATTCCACGGCCGTATCACACACAACGCCCATAGTCCCGCGGAAGGACCCGCCGGACACGATATCATATCCTGCCAAACAAGCCGCACGGACTGCTTCCCGTGCGGCCTGCTGGTATTTTGTGTCTATATCATTGCTGGCGGAGCAAAAGAACACCGCCCGTTTTCCTGACATAAAATACTTCTAGAAAAGAATGGTTATGGAAGCCATGATGCCGCTGCATTTCTCATTTTCAGAAGTAGTGGCAGCTTCGTTGACAGCTTCCTTGAAACTCTTCACGGCAGCGCCGTCCTCAGAATAAAGCGTTCCCATATTCCAGAACTTGCGCACCGAAACCTGGAGATTATTGAAAAGCTCTATACCGAAACCAAGTCCGAAACCATATTCGAGCTTATTCTTGACACTGTCCCACTGATCTTTCGATTCCGGGCCCGTATAGTTGGAAACCTTCTCCTCATTGGTGATGGCGTAACCGACAAAAGGCTCGGCGAACACATACGGACGCACGACATCGGCGATGTTGAGGCCCCACTGAGCCTGAACCGGCACTTCGAGGAACCCGGTCTTGTAGTCAAGGGTCGCAGTTTTATCTTCATCCGTAACTCCGGAATAAGAAGTCCCTTTCATATTATATAAGATGGCGGGCTGAATAGCGAATCCCAAAGGAAGAGGAACTTTAAAGGCTACACCTGCATGGAACAGGGTTACCTCCTTGGCACTGGCAGCAGCGGCTTTGAAATCGGTCTCGCTGGAGGTCATGCCCACAACAATACCAGCCTGTGCCCACGCGCTGACTGCAACAACCATTGCAGCAATCGCAACGATCAATTTTTTCATACTAAAGAAGATTGTTTAGAATTGTTTCGATTTCCTGTTTCGACACAAGGCCGACAGATTTATCTGCAAGCTCTCCGTTTTTGAAGAAAAGAAGGGTGGGAATGCTCCGGACACCGAAACGTTCCGCGATTTCTTCATTGTCATCAACATTGCATTTTGCAACCGCAACGCGCCCCGCATATTCATCGGCGACATCGTCAACGGTAGGAGAAAGCATGCGGCACGGGCCGCACCAGGCAGCCCAGAGATCAACAAGTGCTACGGGAGCAGAGTTGATTATTTCTTCGAAATTATTTTGATCAATGACGTTCATATTCGCAAATATATAAAAAATTACAGAATTTGTTCCAAATTCCAGGAGAATGCCTTGATTCCCAATTCCGGGGTCTGTTCATCCTTCTGCCGAAGGCTCTCCAAAAGAGATTCCACCATCGAATCGGGCACCATGAGAAGAAGGGCATCATTATATTCCGGCCAGGCGTGATTGTCGAGATGCGGGATACCGGTTTTGCTGCCGCGACCTCCAACACCGTCGAAACGGGTAAACCCACGTTGCCCGGCAGCCTCGACGAGAGCCACTATTTCGTCGCCATAAGCCTGATTATAAACTATGAAGAGTGCTTTCATATAATTTCGTATTTTTTAGTTGCACGGCGTTCCTGACGCGTTGCGAACACACAATATACCGTGGGGATGAGGACAAGAGTAACCAGTGTGGATATTGACAGACCCCACACCACTACCATGCCGAGTCCGTTCCAAAGCTCCGCTCCGTCTCCTCGCCCAAGAGCCATGGGCAGCATGCCAAGCACAGTGGTAAGCGTAGTCATGAGAATAGGACGCAGACGGCTCCGTGCAGCAGTAACAGAAGCTTCCAAAACGCTCATTCCCCTCTCACGGCAAAGAATCGTATAGTCGATAAGTACAATACCGTTCTTAACCACTATACCTATCAGGATTATGATACCGACCATGCCCATCACACTTAGCGCAGTTCCCGTAGCCCAAAGGCCCAGAATCACGCCCACGGCGGCGAAAGGAAGACTGAACATAATCACGAAAGGGCTCATGAACGACTCGAACTGCGCAGCCATCACAATGTAAACCAGAAGAATCATCAGTATCATAAGCACTCCCATGTCGGAGAACATCTTCTGCTGATCCTCATAGTCGCCGGAGATAACGCTGTACAGGTTGGATGGCAGAGGAGTTTCGTCCAGCACCTTATTGGTCACGGTAACAGCGTCCGAAAGAGCGACCTTGTTGGCCACAAGCGCGGTAATGGTGATGTAGCGCTGACGGTTGCGCCGTTCTATGGTAGGCGGCACTTCAGTCTCCACAATGTTGCCAAGTTCTTTCAGACGGATACCTTTTCCCGCAGGAGTATAGACGATGATATTTTCCATATCCTCGATGCTCGTGCGAAATTCCGGAGCATAGCGCACACGGATGTTGTACTCTTCGCCATCTTCGCGATACAGGGATGCGACGCTTCCGCTCATCGCCGCGCTGAAAGCAGAACCCGCCGTAGTGGAGTTAAGACCGTTCAGAGCAAGTTTTTCGCGATCAAAATCTACCTGATATTCAGGAGTATATTCATCACGGCTCAGAATCACCTGAGAAAATTCCCTGTACTGAAGAAGTTTTGTCTGAATCTCTTTGGCAGCGGCATCCGTCTCTGCAAAATCATATCCATATATCTCAAGCGAAACACTGGATCCACCGCCCATCATACCACCACCTTCAGATACAGTGGCTTTGCGAATCTCCGGATAGCGGCGAAGAATCGCACGCACATTATCGGCAATATCTCCTGAACTGCGTTCACGCTCACTCTTGGTGCCTATATGCATGTTAATCGACAGGATGTGGGTTCCGTTGCTACGCATGGATCCGAGAAGATTGTCAGAATCTGCCTGACCGTAAGTCATGTTACAAACCGTAATCTCCGGAATCTCTTCCACAAGTTCTGCATATATTTGATGGGAAAGGTCTGCAGTTACACTCTGAGCCGTGCCGACAGGTAGTGTGACGGATACCGTAATCCGGTCGGCATCGGTCTTTGGAAAGAATTCGCTTTTGATTCCGGGAGCAAGCAGCACAAACACTGCCACAAAAATCCCGAATGCTCCGAAGATGACCGTTTTACGATGTGTAGTAGCCCAGCCTATCAACTTTGCATATCCTGCGGAAATAGCATTGAGAGCCTTGTCTATAGGGGTGAAGAACGCCTTGTAGAGTTTGCTCTCGCTCTTTTTGCCGCCAAGGAACTGGGAGCACAGCATAGGAACCAGTGTGAGAGCCGCAGTAGTGGAAACCACCATGATGATGGTAACGATCCAGCCGAGTTCCGCGAACATGATACCGGTCATGCCCTTGATCATGGTAAGCGGCAGGAATACGCAGAGCATGGTAAGAGTGGATGCTATTACTGAAATACCAACCTCGGAAGTTCCGTGCACGGCTGCTTCAAAGGGTTTCTCTCCCCTTTCCAGATGCGTCGTCACGTTCTCAAGGACCACAATGGCATCATCCACAACCATTCCGATTGCCAGTGACAGCGAAGCCATGGAGATAATGTTCAGTGTGCTTCCAGTGACAAAAAGGTACACGAGTGAAGCAATCAAGGCGATAGGAATCGACAGGATGATGATGAAAGTGGTCTTCCACCTGCCCAGGAATATGAACACCACCAGCATCACCACGATGAAGGTGATGAGAATGGTTTCGATTAGGGAATGGATGGTATCGACGATCTCGTCAGAAGAATCAAAGATCTGATTGATTTTGATATCGGACGGAAGATTCTTTTTTATCTGTGCCAACTGCTTGTGCACTGAACGGCTGACGTTCACCGTATTGGCGCCGGCCTGCTTCTGGATAACGATACGGGCGGCACGGATGCCGTCGGTATAAGATTCCTGTTCACGTTCCTCCGTACCGTCTCGTATGACGGCCACATCCTTAAGGAGTATGGTCTGGTTTCCACTATAACCTACAACGATGTCCAAAAGTTCCGACGGATCGTCGAATTCCTTCTGAACCCTGAGGGTGTAAGTGTTGGAACCGATGTCGATATTACCGGAGGGAAGGTTCCTGTTTTCGGAAGCGATTATTTGCGAGATAGCGGCCACGCTCAGATGATAGGCCTCCAACTTGCCGGGATCGCAGTAAACCTGTATTTCGCGGGTAGGAGCACCGTCGATGCTCACCGTACCGACACCCTTGATCCTGGCGAGAGGGGTGGCCACCTGGTCGTCGAGAATCTTGTCGAGACCGGATACCGACTCATTTGCAGATGCGGTAAACATCATAATCGGCATGTCGTCGGCGCTGAACTTGAAAATAACAGGCGTGGTGGCGCCGTCGGGCAATGTGGAGTTCACCATGTCCAGTTTGTCCCGGACATTGTTGGTAGCCTCTTCAATGTCGGTGCCATACTCGAATTCGAGTGTCAGGATGCTCACATTCTCCTTGCTCTGGGAACTCAGCTTTTTAAGGTCCTCCACACTGTTAAGTGTATTCTCAAGAAGCTTGGTGAGGTTTGTTTCTATATCCGACGCATTAGCCCCCGGATAAGAACTCATCACCATGATGGTATTGGCATCGAACTCCGGGAAAAGCGCGATGGATGTATTAATCAGGGAGTAAACACCCAAAATCACGAAGGCGACAAACACGAGGGCCGTCGTCACCGGATTCTTGACTGCAGATTTTATTACGCTCATAGACTGTTACTCTATTACCTCTACCGCGGCACCGTTGCGAAGAGCAGATCCGCCCTTTACTACAATCTGCTCTCCCTCTTCAATTCCGGAAAGGATCTCATATTGTCCGTCAAAATGGCGTCCGAGGCTGACCTCGCGCTGCACGGCAGTTCCATTTTCCACAACAAACACATTGCGCTGTCCGGAACCCTGCAGACGGACGACAGCGGCATCCGGAACTACGATATTGTAACTATGACCAAATGTTACATTTACTTTGGCATACATTCCCGGACGGAGCTCCCGGTTCTGGTTGGGAACCTGAACCTCGATGTTCACCGTATGGGTAAGAGGATCTATGGTAGGATAAATCCTGCGGATAGTGCCGGAGTATGTCTTTCCGGGAAGGGCATCTACGGTGAGGCTCACCTTGTCACCCTTCTTCACCTTCGTGTAATCGGCCTCGGAAATTCCTACAAGAATCTTGACCGGAACAATCTGCTGCACGGTGAAAATGGGGCTGGCCATCCCGTACATGTCTCCGCGATCATAACCCCTGGCCGTCACTACACCGTTCACCGGAGAACGCAGTACCGTGTTCTCAAGGAGGTTGTCATACGTGCTTTTGCTTACCTCGTAATTGAGTTCGGCCGCTTCGTAGTCACTCTGTGCAAGCCCCCCCTGCTCATATAGCTGCTTGAGGCGGCCAAGTTCGGTTTCGGCGTTGGCAAGACGGAGTTTGGCCTGGTCGAGCTGGACCCTGTCCATTTCGGCAAGAATCTGCCCGGCATATACGAAATCCCCAACCTCCACATTGATTTTCTGGATACGTCCGCCGCTCTGCGGAGCAATGTTGTTGACCACGTTTGCCTGAACTGTGGCAGAATAGGTTCCATCCTGCTTCACTTCCTGCTTCGAGGCACTGATTACCTTGACCGCCTGGACCTGAGGCTGGGCAGCGGCACTCGCTGAAGCCTCCTGGGAATTCTTTTTCTGTGAGCAGCCGGCAAGCAGAATGGCTGCGAGAGCAATAAGGGATATCTTTTTCATCGTATGTTGTTTTCTGTAGTAAAATCGGCTCCGACAGTACTTTCAAGCCCTGCCTTGGCCACAAGGTAATTGTATATGGCCTGGCTGGCCGACAGCTGGGCCTGGGTAAGTGCAAGCTGGGCGGCATCCAGATCCGTAAGCGTGCTGCGTCCTACCTCATAAGACTTTGCCGCAATATCATATGCCTTCTGTGCAGACTCGAGAGCGTCGAGCGCAGATTCGTAGCTTTTAACAGCCGTATCCATGGTACTCAGGCTCTGACGGATGGAAATCTGAAGCTGCCGTTCGGTATTCTCTCTTTGAATGGACAACTGCTCCGACTGAACCTTGGCCTGACGCAGGTCGTTCAGGCGCTGGCCTCCGGAGAAAATCGGTATATTGAGACTGAGTCCAACATAGGAATAAGGAGTCCAATGGTACTGCTCGAACTTGAAGTCGTTGGTCATTGCATTCAAACTGTATGAGAATGCAAGTGAAAGGGTCGGCAGATACCCGTATCGCTGCATCTGAACCGTCTTGGCAAGTTGCTCGGCCTGAATATTCAGCTGACGCATGGTCGAGTTGGCATCAAGATCGTAAGATCCGTCAAGGGCGTCCGGAGACATTCCGCCGGAATAGACGAGCAGAGAATCCTTGACGTCGATGTCGGTGTTCAGATCTATGCCCATCACAGCCTTCAGTTGCCATAAAGACAGAAAGATGGCATTCTGCGAATTGAATACATCCGGGACTGCGTTTGCAACCGTAGTCTTGGCACGGGCAAGATCGAGTTCCGATGCACGTGAAGCATTATATTTCTTGTTTGTAAGCTCGAGGTTGTTTACGGCATTGTCGTACACGCTTTCATAAACATGATGCACCTCTTTTGCAAGCAGAACGGCATAATAAGCCTGTTTCACCTGATTGACCATCTCAAGTCTCGAAGAACGGGCCTTTTCAACTGCAAGGTCAACGCTGTCACCTGATATTGACAGACTTTTCCAAAGCTGCGCATTGATAAGAGGCATTGTAGCAGTGATACCGGCATTGTATGTATTCCAACGACCCACTTCTATTCCTCCGTCCGAAGAGGAATCAGAGGAGACAGCAGGCGGAACATACGCCACATACGGGACGCCGGTTCCCGCATATAACTGCTGGATATGATACATGACAGGATCGAGAATTCCGGATAGCATTGAAGACATTCCGCCTCCGCCTTCGGAATCATCGTCGTTTCCGCCCATGTACATCACCTGCTTCTTGATTGTGCGCTGGTAAGCGGCAGAAGCACTGATCTGCGGAAATAACGCGGCGTAACTGCCCTTTTTCGCATATTCAGCCCGCTTTAGTTCAAGATCAGCAACCTTGACGGACGGACTCTCGGTCAGAGCTATCTCCAAGGCCTGCTCGAGAGTAATGACCGAAGGTGCTGATTCCGTCCGGGAAGAGTCAACTGCAGCCGACACCATCCCTGCTGCAGCAATCAACATTAAATTAACCATTCTGCTACTAATAATACGGCGCGAATTTATACAAAATCCGCGCCATATCAAAACCTGAGAAAACTTTATTTATACTGAGTTGGAGCGATATTGAAATACTCCTTGAATGCGTTGGAAAAATATGTTGCAGAGGAAAATCCGCATTGCCTGGCAATTTCAGAAATATTGGTATTGCCTTCCTTAAGCATGACAACCGCCTTGTCCATCCGCATTTTCTTGATCATGACAGATGGTGACGGAGCATTTTCTTCCTTGAGTTTGCGATTAAGGTGCACCCGGCTGATACCAAGCATTTCAGTAATGCTTTCCACCCCGA
>CACXHM010000059.1 GCA_902767465.1 uncultured Bacteroidia bacterium | reverse complement strand
ACTCGGATGCGGTCCTTCACCCGGACCGGAACTTTCGAATGTGCCTCTGACCACTCGTGGAGGCGATATCTGGTATGCCCATCTGCTGTCTTCTTTCAAGGGGCAGGTGTCTGTTATGACAGGGCGTGAGCCGGTTTCGGTGCGGTTGCTACGCACCGGAGAGAAACTGGAATATATCTACCGGGCATCCGTTCTCAATTTCAGGGTTCCGGACGGCTTGCGTCTTGGAGCGGATGACGTAGTGAAGATAGAATTCCGCTGATGGACAGGATCTATATCGCCATAGACCTGAAGTCGTTCTACGCTTCGGTGGAATGCGCGGCGAGGGGGCTTGACCCTCTCACAACAAATCTTGTCGTTGCGGATGCTTCCCGTACCGAAAAAACCATCTGCCTTGCGGTTTCTCCGTCCCTCAAATCCTACGGAATTGCCGGGCGTGCGCGTCTGTTCGAAGTTGTGCAACAGGTGGAGAAAGTGAATCGGGACCGTCTCAGACATGCTCCCGGGCACCGTTTCAGCGGTGTCGCTACTCAGAATCCCGAAGTGCTGTCGGATCCGTCCAAGGCGCTGGGCTATCTCATAGCTCCACCCCGTATGGCTCATTATATCAGCGTGAGCCGCCGGATTTACGAGATCTATTTGAAATACGTATCCTCCGATGATATCCATGTTTATTCCATAGACGAGGTTTTCATAGATGCTACGGAGTACCTCCGCATCTATAATACTACGCCGCACGATTTTGCCATGAGTATGATACGGGACGTGCTGGCGTCAACCGGCATTACAGCTACCGCAGGCATCGGAACCAACCTCTATCTTGCGAAGATAGCGATGGATATTGAGGCAAAGCACAGTGCTCCGGATGCCGATGGGGTGAGGATTGCCGCGCTCGATGAAATGAGTTACCGCCGTAAATACTGGTCTCACAGGCCTTTGACAGATTTCTGGAGAGTTGGAAGGGGTATCAGCGCGAAACTCGAGGCAAACGGCATCTACACCATGGGAGACATCGCCAGGTGCTCTCTTGGAAAATCATATCAGCGTCTGAACGAAGAACTTTTGTATAAATTGTTCGGAGTGAACGCGGAACTTCTCATCGATCACGCCTGGGGATGGGAGCCGTGCACCATGAAGGATATTAAAACCTACCACGCTGAGGGTCATAGTCTGAGTAACGGTCAGGTGTTGAGTTCCCCGTACCCGTTCGGTAATGCGCGTACAGTTATTCTGGAAATGACCGACCAGCTTGTGATGGCCATGGTTGAACAGAAAGTGCTTTGCGACCAGATGGTTATCACAGTGGGTTACGATGCAGCTTCGCTCGACGGAGGGAAATTCAAGGGTGCCGTGGAAAACGACTGGTATGGCCGCCCTGTGCCCAAGCCTGCACACGGTTCGGTGAACCTTGGCCGCCAGACTTCATCTACAGCGCTGATAATGAAGGCTGTGGGAGATCTTTTCGACAGAATTGTCGACAAGCGCCTGCTTGTGAGACGCATGTATGTCGTGGCAAATCATATTGTGAACGAATCCGATGCGGCACCCGTGCAGATGAATCTTTTTGAAGAGTCACGCGATGATGGAAAGGAACGCAGCCGTCAGGAAGCTATTATAGAAATCCGCCGGAAATTCGGTAAAAATGCTATTCTAAAAGGAATGAACTTTGAGGAGGGGGCTACTGCAAAGGATAGAAACAAACAGATAGGAGGACATAAGGCATGATTGAAGATTACGAGGATATAATTGGCCTGGAACATCCGACTTCTCCCCGGCATCCGCGCATGCCGCAGTCGGATCGGGCCGCGCAATTCGCCCCTTTTGCTGCGTTGACAGGTTTTGAAGATGAGATAAGCCGTGCGCGAGACGAGCACAACGGACACTTTAGAGGCGGTAGGTGAGTCCTATGACGCCATAAATCCGGTTCATATCGAAACTGACTGTTGTGAACGAGGACTTGAATATGCTCGCAAAATCCCAGTTCAGTGCAGTGCTCATTCCGAAATGCTCCGAAAAATACCATGTCGCTTCTGCAACTGCACCGCTGAGAACTTTTCGGAGTCCGTCAGGAAAAGAATAATTGCCTTTCTCATTTTCGGTGAACTCTACCTTTGGACCGGTAGGGTCCCCCTGGCGCAGATAGCCGTCAGTAACATATCCTCCGAATGAGGAGTTCACCACATATCCGGCATATAATCCTATGCCTGCCTGGAAACTGCTTGAGAATTTCCATGTGGCAAGAATGGGGACAGAAATGTCCCATGAAGAGTAAGAAGTGAACACCTTGCCGGTCCAGCGCCCGGAGACGCGGCTGTCATCTTTGGTAACTTCGGTACTATAGTTCTTTACCCTTGCTCCGGTTTCCATGCTTTTCCTGCCGAACTGCAGCCCTGCATTGATCCCTGCCTTGCCCCATCTCCTGGTCACAGAGCCTCTTATCTGTGGATTTACACCGGGATTAAAACCGTCGATATCGCGTATTTCAACCGGGAGGGGAATTGGTGATGCTCCACCCACGGAGAGTGCCACAACTGCTTCATACACAGTTTTGGTTTCTGAAAAAGCCGGGACTGTCGCAAGAATGGCATATAATAATGCCATGGTCAGGCTCTTTTTCATTCTTCGTCGAGTATGAGTGTGAGTTCATCGGCATACAAGGTGCTGCCGACAGCTCCGTTGAAAGATGCACCGTCCCTGCTGGACGACAGTACAATACTGAGGTTATACCCGCCTTTGGTAAGTTTATCACTGTCGATAGTCTTGCCGTTCGCAACTTTGAAGGGTATCTCGAACCTGGTCCATTCGTCGGTTTCAAGTCTCTCGGTGCCGTCCAGTCGTGCAACCAGAACAAGGTTCTCGCTGGAAAGGACATTCGATCCGTCAAGATACTGGACCTCGTCTGTCGATTCAAACATTACGGCATAAATGTCGAATGTGTCCTTCTTTCCGTCCGAAAATGTGCCAGCCTTGTATTTATACCACCCGGTGAGTGTTTTTGGCTTGTGGAAGAAGGGAATGCCCATGTGGGTTGATTTGAGCGGATCCTGCAGGTTCAGGTGAAAAGATCCGAGGAAGAGATTCCCTGCAGCTATCGGAGCTCCGAACATTTGTCCCAGACTTCCCGTAGAACGTGTCTCGAGTTTTACGCATTTACCTATGACACCGCCCGAAGCCTGACAGGTAGGGTAATCCTTTGCTTTTGCATTGGAATTACTGATATAATAACCTGCATTGCCACTGCTCCATTCCAAAGAGAATCCGTTCTTCGATTCTACAAACACATCATAGGCCGGTTCACCGGGCGTTACTCCGGATATATCTTCGAAGTGAAATTCGGTGAAGACCGGCATCGGCCCGATTTCAACAGTATAAACCTTGGACCAGTGATGGTCTTCTGAGGTGACTGTGTATGGCTGGGGCGTGCTGAAGTCTCTTTTCGTGCCGCTTCTTGGGGCTATGCTGGCTCCGTCGGATACTACGAATTCGGGGGCAATGCCTTTCAGATCTACCCCTTCCTTTACATAAACCACGACCTTTTCATTTGTGATGATAGGTGCTCTCAGCAGTATTTCCGGGGGAAGGATACATGAAATGATATCCGCTTCGGTATTGGGCGCCTCTTCCCTGATGCATGAAACAAGCATCAGGACGGATAACACTATTAACAAACCTCTTCTCATAAGAAATTGCAAATATATAAAATATTCTTTGTTTCTGAAACGCTATTTCTATCACAACAATTAATAAACGAAAGCAACCATCCCAAAAGGAATGGCTGCTTTGTTTGCCGGATCTCCGTAGATGTGAACGTATGCCCTGGGCGCGTCCGACCGTCGAACGGACCGAGGTTCTTGGTCTGCGTTTTTGGGAGCAGTCTGAAAGACGAAACGGAAGACGTATATGCATCTGGCTGGACGTTGATAACGGTGACGATT
>CACXHM010000058.1 GCA_902767465.1 uncultured Bacteroidia bacterium | reverse complement strand
TCAGCGGCTGTTGCCAGCGTCCTGAACGTGTGCGTCGGCGCGCTGATCGTGTTTTTCGGACTGAAGATGCTGCTGAAAAAAGAAAAAAAATGAGGACGGCGGAACCGTCCCCATGTATGCTGCCGGCAGGTCATTCTGCCGGTTTTTGCGTGCGGCACATAGGGGGACGATGGTTTGCATCGTGTTTCCGGGGGAGATTCCTTTTTTGTCGCGTATTTGCAAATAATAGATTGCTAATAGATTGCTGATATGCTACAATTGTCATACAAAAGGAGGCTCTGATATGTCAAGAACAGCATCTAAAACAGCGAGCGTTTACACAAGAGTAGACCCTGAGATCAAGTCAAAGGCGGAATTTATCCTCCAGCAGCTGGGCATCCCCATGTCCAATGCGGTGGAGATGTTTTTACGGCAGGTCGTATATAAAAACGGATTGCCCTTTGAAGTAACGATTCCCGCATCCAAACCGGTTGCCGTCGGGTCACTCTCGAAAGAGCAATTCGATGCGGAGATGCAAAAGGGGCTGCAGCAGGTCTTAAACGGCCTCGTCGAGCCCGCAGAGACCGTTGAACAGGAAATGCAGGCACGGATGAACCGATGAAAGTCGTCTATTCGCATCAGGCCAGGCAGGATCTGTTCGACATCCATGACTATATCCAGAGGGAATTGTTTGCTCCGAGAGCGGCGGCGCACGTGGCAAAGGAGATCATGGCAGCCGTAAAAGGTCTGGATACATTGCCGGAACGATACCCTTGCTATGGAGTGGAACCCTGGCATAGTTTTGGGATCCGCTTCATTCCAGTCCTGCACTATCTTGTGTTCTATATCGTAAATGAATCCTCTGAGACTGTTGCGATCTTGCGGATCATGTATAGCGGCCGCAATGTGGAAGAGCAGTTGGAGCAGCTGGATCTGGGGCTTCAACTCTGATGATGGAGTGATTTAAGGCAGCCGGCAGATTATCCTGCCGGCTTTGTTTTGCGGAATACAGTACATAGGGGAAAGGTGCTTTGGATCACTCCCCTTAGTATTGACGTAGTAATTACAACATCATATTATTGTACTGTCGATATCATTACGGAAATGCCGGAGGGTTTTGCGCGGCTCAGCCAGAAACCGGGCAGCATTTACAAGGAGGTGCGCGATAAGGGCTTGCTGGTATACAAGAAAGGGGTGACCCTTCCATGGTAAGCGCAGATGTGAAAGCAGTCGGCGTAACGATTCCGGAATGGGTCGATCAGAACTCTTATGAGATCTCCCGCTGGGCTACGACGATCCGCTATAATTCCAGCTTCCGGACGAACCGGGATGCGATCGTGCGGTATGAAAGACTGGCGGAGGAGTGGCTGGAGGAATTTGAGAAATAGCGATTTCGCGCACAAAAAGAAACCCGTCGAACTGGCTTATGTTAGGCCTGGTAAGGCGGGTTTTTGCGTGGGACAGAAGCTGTTTTGCGTGTGTAACCACTAAATGGGGGCTGCCAATTTATTCTTGTCAATAGGCGTGTACAGTTATAGAATTTCAAATATAGATAGTTATGCTATTCTTTTAAATTTCTGGCACCTTGGGTATGCCCTGCACAAAAGGAAGGAGATCTTGCTGATGAAAATGAAACGAATCCTTTCCCTGCTGTTAAGCATTCTGATTACTGTTTCTTTAGCGGCGGCAACTGCCCCGGCAGCTCTGGCAGAGTCTCCCGTGTGGGACGGCTCCGTAGCAGATTCCTTTGCCGGAGGTTCCGGCACGACGGAGGACCCCTATCAGATCGAGAATGGGGCTCAACTGGCTCTGCTGGCCAAACAAGCCGACAATGGCGAAACGGGATATAAGTCCTACGTTCTGACTCGCGACATCGACCTGGGAAACAAGCCCTGGACGCCCATCGGAACAAAACGGCTGGCCTACTGTGTGTTCGAAGGGGATTTTGACGGCGGCGGTCATGCTGTCACGAACCTTTTCGTGGACACCCGTGCCCCTGAAGGATATTCTGATACAGCTTATGCCGCGCTGTTCGGCTATGTGGACCTGGGGACTATCCGAAACCTTTTCGTCAGCGGTAGGGTGCAGAGCACCGGATGTAAAACTATTATGGCCGGCGGGATCGCGGGTTTTATCGGAGGAACGACCACGAACTCCGAAAGCGGCACAGAGAGCGGCAGCCTGATTTCCGGCTGCATCTTTGCAGGCTCTGTTTCCGTAAAAGCGGAGGAGACCGACTCCGGACGGGCATATGCCTATGCTGGTGGGATCGCGGGCAATATAGGCCATGCAAACGAGGTGCTGAACTGCCAAAACAACGGTGAGATCTACTGCGAGAGCAGTCATCAGGTCTATGTCGGCGGAATCGCGGGATCGAATAGCGGCTCGGTGTTCAACTGCCGCAGCACGGGTAATGTTACCGGCATCAGTGCGGTGACGACCTTCCTCAGCGGAGGACAAGGGTATATGAACTATGTGGGCGGTATCGTTGGACGAAACTACGGCTACCTGAACTCTCCTGCGATATCGAACTGTTTGAACGCAGGAGCTGTAGTTGGCAAGGGCGGAGAACTCTATGCTGGGGGCATCGTGGGAGAAAACCTTTGTCAACGGGATATCACATTGAAGTCCGCACTCAACTACGGCACAGTCTCCTCCTGTACGAACCTGGGAAATGTATCCGGAATGAGCGAGGTCAAATCTTACATCGGGAGCACGACAGCAGCCTATGTCGGTGGAGTTGCGGGAGGCATACGAGGCTTCGGCCGCGGCCAGGCCCGCATCACGGACTGCTACAGCGTCGGAGGCGTCTCCTGCAGCGACGGAGCTGCCGGCGGCGTGGTCGGTGTGTACAAAAACGGTGTAAACAACTGGATGACGGTGGAATACTGTTATGCTGCCGGAGCCGTGACAGGAAGTGAAGAAGCGGTCCTTGGCGGTGTGATCGGTCTGGTTACGGATGGAGAGCCAACGGTGTCCGACTGCAGCTATTATCAGTCGGAAGATACGAATCGCGACTTAAACGGCATCGGCAAGAATGACTTCGGCGTGGTTCTCGATCCCCTCTCCGTTGAGGCATTTGGGGACTGGAGCCATTTCTCCGGCTGGGATCAGGATCTTTGGAAATTGGGCAAAGCCCTTGACCCGTCCATCAGTCCTGTCACTGCACGGCCTATTCTGAAGAACCCGGATGAATCGGATAAGTCGGTTCCGGTTCTCGGCATTAGCCTGGATCGGACATCGCTGACCCTGGTCGTAGGGGAAAGGGCAAAACTCACCGCTTCGTTCTTCCCGCCCGATGGCGCAGGGCAGCCCCTTTTATGGGGAACCAGCGATCCTGCGGTCGTCAAGGTGGATGAGGATGGCAACGTTACTGCTGTAGCGCTGGGCTCTGCCCGAATCGCCGTTGCCGTCGGTGACCTGGGTGCCGTCTGCAGCTTGACGGTGGTCCCGGCCAGGCTCGGGAGCTTCTCTGAAGAGGGAGGTGTCCTCTCCATTCCTGTCCTTTGCGGCTCAGACGGAACCGCGATCCTGGCGGCCTATAATGCAAAAGGGCAATTCCTTGGCGCATCGGCAGCTGCGCTGACGGCAGGAAAAGAAGTAGCAGCCTCGTTCTCTCTGCCCGAAGGAGCAGAAGCCATCCGGGTCTTTGTGGTAGACCGGAATTGGTCTCCGCTGATCCCGTGCGGAGAGACCGCTGTGAAGTGAGAAGGAAAAACAGAATCGAAGACTTATTATGAGCCGCCCCGGATCCATCTGCGTTCTGGGGCGGCTCGTTTCTTGCATCAACACAAGGGAATGGCGGCACACGGAAGCGGGATGTGGTACAATAAAATGTAACGATCGTTCAGGAGAGGCCTTCGGCAGCCCGAAGGCCCGCGGAGAAAGGAAAATCCATGCAATCCAAATGCATACTGGTCGGCGTATCCGGCGGGATCGCCGCTTATAAATCCTGCGAACTGGTGTCGCGGCTGAAGAAGGCCGG
>CACXHM010000057.1 GCA_902767465.1 uncultured Bacteroidia bacterium | reverse complement strand
GTTGGTTAGAGCACCTGACTGTTAATCAGGGGGTCCTGGGTTCAAGTCCCCGAGGGGGAGCAAGTCCGGCAGCCGCAAGGTTGCCGGACTTATTCTTTGATATAATAAGAAGCGGCGTCGATTGGGCGCCGCTTCTGTTGTGTTCCCGAAATTTCAGTTAACTGCACTACTGATAGGGGTCACTTCACCAACCTGAACATTCATCTTTGAATCTTCAGTATTAAAACTGTCGAATGTATCCACAAACACTACCCGGAGATAGCGGACAGGGTCATTCGCATGCGGCCATTTACTTGCATCCAAAACAAAGGTATTACCGGCATTGAAACTCGCGTTATCCTCTGGGGTGATTGTCGTCACAGAACCGTCAGGTCCATACCCCGATGGTTTTTCCTGAGAGAATTCTCCAAGCAATACCCAACCAGATTGAAAGCTATGCGGATTATCACTGTCATTGCTGCCATCAGGATCTGTCTCCATTCCCCATCCCCAAAACTCAAATGATCGCACCTGGGAACCACGCCAAGTTCCATAAGCAATTCTGGGCAAAGTTAGAATATGGGTAAGAGAAGCGGTCTGACCAAGATTAATCGTAAGCCAACAAGGGCGGGGCGACTCATGACTGGCGAAGAAATGTGGAATCTGGCTAACGCCATATCCATCCCAAAGAGCACTAACTGGATAATATGTGGGATTTTCTGACACACAATTATCATCAGGAAGACGGGCATCTACAAACTTTGTACTATTTGGATTGAAAATAGAAACGCTATATTCAATTATTCTAGCATAACCAAGTTCGTCGCTTATTTGAACAACATAGCGGGCTGGAACAAGAGCAAGCCCCCCGAATACAATTACTGAATCTTCCTCAAAAAAAGCTACGGTTCTAAACGCTTCCCATTGATTGCCTTGCGGCGCAAAATCTGAAAGATTCGCGTTACACAACAAGGTTACGTATAACATTTCTCCATCTACATTTCCTGCCAGCGAAACTTTAAGGGAATTGCGATTGGTTTGTATGTCATTTAACACGATACTGCCAACTATTGGAAAGGAGGATATATTGCCCAATTTCTCGGCATTGTTATTTGAGCGTCCTATGGTGGGAGACATCAACAACCAGGTATTACCATTGTCAGAGGACCTCGCGAATGATCCATCTACTTTGTTTAAAACGGCTTTCTCTTCTCCCCTCTTAAAAGAATCCGACTTGCTTCCCCCGGGATTAATGAGTTCAACGTTGATTGTTTTATTATTGGAAAGGATATTCAATTCTGAAGATATTATCGAACGTTCTGTAATCTCTTCAGAATCACTCTCTGCCCTTATCACCTTATATTCGTGAGCACGGATTACTACTGTGTCGCTCTTCCAGGTAGATTTCTCATTGCCGGATTCAATTACTATTTCCCAGTTTTTGAGCGACACCTCCTGCTCGCCGAAATTATACAACTCGATACTCTTTTGTCCGTCGACTCCGTTTATTTCATTTAAACACAGTGTGTCCGCCCATGATAAATCCTCTTTTTGATCACAAGAAACAATAAGAGGGATTCCGTTCAAAAGGAGAAAACTAATAATGAGAAAGCGTTTCATTGTTTGGTGGTTTTGCATAAAAATATGACAGATTCTTCAGATAATGTCTTACTCCATAAATGCGTTTCCAAGTTAACCTGATTCCGTGAACGGACAGACTATCTTACGCCGAAGGCGAATACGCAGTGGCTGGTGTAGGTGTCGCCGGGACGCAGCAGGGCTGAAGGCCATTGCGGCTTATTTGGAGAGTCGGGGAAATGCTGGGTTTCAAGACAGATAGCAGACCGGAAACCATAGGCCGCTCCCTCCTTGCCGATAACGCTTCCGTCAAGGAAATTCCCCGAGTACACCTGAATTCCGGGTTCATCCGTATAGACTTTCAGTTCTATTCCGCTGACAGGGCACCATAGCGAAGCAGCAGGGACCGTGTCGTCGCCGGCAGTATCCAACACCCAGTTATGGTCGTAGCCATGGGCGTTGTGCAACTGTTCGAAATCGGATTCTATTTCGAGTCCTATCAGTTTCGGCTCCCGGAAGTCCATGGGAGTTCCATCTACCGGAAGGATTTCGCCGGTGGTCATGAACGTGTCGTCCACCGGGGTATAGGCAGAAGCGTTCAGCCAAAGAGCGTCTCCGCAGACATCGTACGCAAAAGGAGAACCGGAAAGATTGAAGTACGAATGATTGGTCATATTGATATATGTGGGAGCGTCGGTCGTGGCCTCGTAGCGGATATCCAGCGCGTTGTCATTGCCCAGAGTAAAGGTAACATAGGCGGTGACATGCCCAGGAAAACCCTGGTCGCCGTCGGGAGGATCCATACGCAGTGTGAGCTGGTTGGAAGACACCTCAACCACATCATAGAAGTTGTACTGCCATCCGAGGGTCCCTCCGTGCAGGCAATGCCCATAGTTGTTCCGGGGAAGCTGGTACTGCTTGCCGTCAACAGTGATGATTCCATCCTTGATCCGGTTGGCATAACGTCCGATTGTTGCGCCGAAATCGGTTTTGTTTCGTTCCGGGTAATAATCCTTAAGGTCATCGAAGCCCAGGACTACATCCCGCAGTTCCCCTTCACGATCGGGGACTTCCATAGAGACTATGCGCCCGCCGAAATCAGTTATCGACACTTTCATTCCTGAATCGTTGCTCAAGATAAAAAGCTGCGGTTCCCGCTCCTTGCAGGAGAAGAGTACCAGCATAGCCGTCAAGACAAACGCAAACTTTTTCATAACTATCTGACTCTAAGTTTTTTACCTATTCTGAGAGTGGTAGAGGGAGTGATTCCGTTCAGCTTGCAGATGGCTGCCACGGTAGTATGATATTTCGCGGCCAGGCCGAGCAGTGTGTCGCCCGACTGTATGGTATGATACTTCGCCGCAGCCATCTCCTTTGCAATGCGTTCGGCTTCGGCGCGTTCCTCTTCTTCCGTCTTATAGATCTCTTCTTCCTCCTCTTCCGACTCCGGATAGTACTTCGACATCGGGCTGAGGTTCTTGCGCTTGAGCACAAAGTAGCCATGACGCAGAGTGCCGGTCTGGAAATCTATCAGCCACTGGGGATCGAAGGCATAGCCCTCATAACGGGTTTCGAAGTGCAGATGCGGACCCGTCGAACGGCCTGTAGAGCCGCCGAGGCCGATGACATCCCCCGCCGATACATAGTCCCCCGGCTGCACCTTGCGTTCGGAAAGGTGCGCATAGGTGGTTTCGAGCCCGGATGCATGGCGGATGACCACCACGTTGCCGTAGCCCCGGTTGTACATGGAGCACCGGACGCGGCCGTCGAAGGCGGCATATACGGGAGTGCCGGTAGGCAGAGGCAGGTCCACACCGGTGTGGTCGCGGTGCCTCCGGTGTCCGAAGGGCGAGAAGACCTTGACCTGCCGGGGACAGCAGTAGCGGCTGGCCGAATCGGCAAGGATCAGGGTAACCCGCCAGGGCAGATCCTGCATCCTGGTGCGGTAGGGATTGATTTCTCCGGTCTTCCAGCATTTGCGGAAGACGGCGCTGTCGGCAAGGGCCGAGAGGTCGCGGGAGTAGTGCCAGGTGCCGTCGGTGCAGAGCACAAGCTTGACGGCAGGATTGGAAGTGTCCAGCGTGTCGTGCGCAGCGGGCCGGGAGCCGGGGATGAAAGATTTCACCGGCTTCCGCAGTTCGCGCGGGACAAGCCGTTCAGCCTCCTTGAGGGTGAGCCTCGGAGTCTGTGCAACCGCCGCGACCGACAGGCACAAAAGGAATGCAATGAGATGGAATCTGCGCATCCGTCAGGCCCTCTTCCCCCCGAACTGCCCCTCGATGATCGCTGCCGTCTCAGCTACCTTTTTTGCAAGGACTTCATCGGTAGTTGCTTCACAGATAAACCTCAGGTATGGCTCGGTGTTGGAAGGGCGGATATTGAACCACCACCCGGGGAACTCAAGCCTGTAACCGTCGAAATCCATCACGACATCTGGCGTTTCGGACGTTTCGAAATGCTCCTTGACCGCTTCCATTGCACCGGCTTTGTCTTCGACCCGGAAATTGATTTCGCCGGAGTTTTTATATTTTGTAAGTTCGTCAATCTGAGCGCTGAAGCTCTTGCCGGCACGTTTGAGTGCCGCCACGATGCGGAGCACGATGATGCTTGCGAGCATTCCGCTGTCGGAATAGAAGAAATCCTTGAAATAATAATGCCCTGCAAGTTCTCCTCCCCAGAGTCCGTCGATTTCGCGGAGTTTGGGTGCGGCGAAGGCACGTCCAACCCTCCAGGTGTGAAGATCCGCGCCATACTGCTGCAGGTATTCGCCAACCGCCTTGGAAGAACGTATTTCCTGGAGCACACGGGGATTTTTCTCCCCTCTTTCGTCGCAGAAATACTTTGCCATCATGGCAATGATGAGGTCAGGCGCCACAAAACGGGCTTTGTCGTCGACGAACATTACCCGGTCGGCGTCGCCGTCGTAAATCACGCCCACATCGGCTCCGCTGCGTGCGACAAGAGCCTTGAGCGGCTCTACGTTCTTGGGCACCAGGGGATTGGGTTCATGGTTGGGGAAACGGCCGTCGATGGTATCGAACAGCCACTGTGCATCGTCTCCGGCATAAATCTCCTTTGCAAAAAGGTTCGCCATTCCGTTGGAGAGGTCGAATGCAAGTTTCAGGTTGGAGTAATCGCCCTTGAACTTCTTGAGGAACTCTATATATGCAGGCTTTATGTCGATTTCGTTCACTTTTCCCTTCTTTGCCGCAGGAGGAGTAGGACGGCCCTCTTCTATCCAGGCTTTTATCTGTCCGAGTCCGGAATCAAGACCCACCGGAAGAGCTTCCTCGCGGGACACCTTCATGCCGTTGTATTCGGCCGGATTATGCGAAGCCGTTATCTGTACCGATGCCTTATACCCATAGTTGGCCGTTCCGAAATATACAAGAGGAGTGCTGCTCAATCCTATGTCGTCAACATCGGCACCCGCATCGGTAATGCCTTTCACAAGATAGTCGTGCACCTCCGGCGATGAGACCCTGCAGTCACGTCCGACCAGGACCTTGTCGGCACCGAGCAGCTGCGGAAGAAAATAGCCCACTTTGTAGGCAGTTTCTTTATCGAAATCTACATTATAAATTCCCCTAATGTCGTAAGCGTGAAATGCTCCCATAATATCAAATTGATTTTAGTGTTTCACAAAAGTACGAAAAATTATATAAATTTGCGTTATGGATCCACACTGCGAGGCGATATTGCAGGAGTATCGCGACAATCTTGCATATTTCGAAAATAGCTCTGCCCAGATCACAGCCAAAATACGGGAGACGCTCTCCAATGCCGGCATTATCGTGGCGGCTATAGAATCACGTGTCAAAAGCGAGTCATCCCTTGCCGGCAAACTCGAACTAAAAGGAGGAAAATACCGTTCCCTTGCCGATATTACCGACATTCTCGGACTCAGGGTCATAACATTCTACATCGATGATGTGGACAAGGTGGCTTCAGCGGTGGAAAGGCTGTTTGACGTCGACTGGGAGAATTCGGTAGATAAACGCAAACTCCACGAAATCGACAGCTTCGGCTACCTGTCCCTGCATTACATATGCCACATGAAGGACTCCGCCTACAGGTTTGAGGTCCAGATGCGCACCGTGCTCCAGCATGCATGGGCCAATATGAACCACGATACGGGATATAAATCCGGTGTCGAGGTACCGAAAGAATACCTGCGCAACCTCAACCGGCTGGCCGGCATGCTGGAACTTGCCGACGAGCAGTTCAGCAAGATACGCACCGAACTCACCGACTACCGCCGCAGGGTGCAGGGGCTCGTGGCGTCCGGCAACCTCGACGAAGTACCTCTGGACGGCGACACTTTCAAGAGCTATCTCAACCTCAGCCCGTTCACTCCCCTGAACCGCCGCATTGCCGCGGTCAACCAGGCAGAGATCCAGGACGCTTCGATGATGCCATATCTTGCAGTATTCAAATGGCTGGGATGCAAAACACTGGGAGACATTGCAAACATGATAAAAGACTACTCCGAAGCCGCATACCAGATTGCATGCTACCAGATAGGCCTTACCGATCTTGACATCATAGCATCCACTGTTGCACCTCAGAATCTCTGCATTGCCTATATCCTTAAACAGGGAGCCGGCAAGGCTGGTATCCGCGGAATGTTCGACATGCTCGGAGGCCCTTCCGAAAGCAATGATACGATAGCCGAGTTCCTGGTCGAACAAGCCGCAGACCTTCCCTTCATGAATCAATGAAATTATTATGGATATCAACAAACAATTCGTTATCACCGTCAGCCGGGAGGTAGGTTCCGGCGGACGCACCATCGGACGCGAACTTGCAAAAAGACTCGGAGTCCCCTACTGCGACAAGAACCTCATCAATACCCTCGTCGAAAAGCTGGGCCTTTCGGCGGGCAGCATCGAGATGCTGAAGGGTTTGAAGAAGAACTGGCTGACGGATGCACTGATGCGTTTCAGCCCTGACCCGCATGTAGGATCGGCAGGAATGCCACGCAGAGACGTCGCCCCGGGAGTAACCACAGACGACGTTTACCATCTGGAGTCCGAAATCCTCAAGGAACTTGCCGCAAATCAGTCTTGCGTCATAGCCGGCCGTTCCGGATTCTTCATCTTGAAAGACCACCCCAACAAACTCGATGTTTTCATCCGGTCTTCCATGAGTTCCAGAATCGCCAGAATCATGGAAAAACAGGGCAAAAACAGGGAAGAGGCGGAAGAGATAGTGGACCGTGTTGACAGGCTGCGCGAAAATTATATACAACGCTATACCGGCACAAGCCGCTACGATTCCAGAAATTATGATCTCGTGCTGAACGTCGACGGTCTCAGCACGGAAGAAGCGGTGGACATCATTCTCAAATATCTTCACGCAGAAAAGTAACGGTATGGCAAATGCACCCCTCGACACTGATCTTCTCGACAGGGCGATCATTTTTGCGGTAAAGGCCCATTCCGGAACCGAAAGGCGAGGCAAGGGTTTTCCTTATATTGTCCACCCCATGGAGGCCATGGAAATAGTTGCGAGCATAACTCCGGACCAGGAACTCCTTGCCGCAGCGGCCCTGCATGACGTGGTGGAAGACACCGATGTAACCGTAGAGCTACTGCGGGACATCTTCGGCAAACGTATCGCCGACCTGGTGGCTTCGGAGAGTGACGCTTTCGAAGAAGGAGTGAGCGAAGAAGACAGCTGGCATCAGCGCAAGCAGGCTGCCATAGACAGACTTGCAAGGGCATCCCGCGATGCCAAGATCGTGGCCCTGGGCGACAAGTTGTCGAACATGAGGGCCATCGCCCGTGATTATGCCGTAAAGGGCGATGCACTATGGAGCATCTTCCACACCAAGGACCCTGCCGACCACGAATGGCATTACCGCGGACTTGCCGATTCTCTTTCCGATCTTTCGGATACAGCGGCATACCGTGAATTCATCAGTTTGATAAACCAGGTTTTCAAAAAATAACCCACATGGAAGCGATAAAGATTACCCTCGACGATTATGTCCTGTCCGGAGGCGGTTTCAACGGCGAAAGCTACGACCACAAGACCGATCCGTCGATAATGCTCAAGCTTTACTTCCCCGGCAAGATCCAGCAGCCCCTCTACGAGATGCTGCTTGCCAGGAAGGTGTACGGTCTCGGGATCCCAACTCCCGAGCCGGGAGAATATGTTGTTACCGAAGATGGTCGTTACGGGATCCGCTTCCGCCGCATTCTGGGCAAAAAATCCTATTCCAGGGCCACCGGAGACGATCCCGAAAACGTGCAAAAATATGCAGGGGAATTTGCAGAAATGTGTCGGCAGTTACATTCCACACATGTGAATCCCGACGAATTCGAAAACGTAAAAGACCGTTACTACAAGCTGCTGGAGCAAAACCCGTTCTTCAGCAAAGAAGAAAAGGACAAGATTGGAAAATTCATAGCCGACACCCCCGACGAAGACACCGCAATCCACGGCGACCTTCAATTCAGCAATGCCATCTTCGCGGATGGCAAGCGCTACTTCATCGACCTGGGCGATTTCTGCTACGGCAACCATCTGTTCGACGTGGGTATGGTTTATCTATGCTGCATCCTGAGCAGTGAAGAGTTTATAATCGACACCTTCCACATGCCAAAAAGCCTTTCAATGCAGTTCTGGAGGCATTTTGTGCCGGCATATTTCGGCGCAGGCGCAAAACCCGAAGAGATTGAAGAAATCATCCGGCCCTATGCCGGACTCAAAACCATAATAGTGGAACGTGACTCCAAACGTCCTATGCCTGAATTCCGAGCCGCACTAAGTTCCATCTTATGAAATTAAAGGAAACACTGGACAAAGCCCTCATGCGCAGGTCTGCACTTACCGGCCTGCTGTTCATCATTGTGGCCGCCGTCACCCTGGAGGCCACCGCTCTCATACAGTACTATTTCTCCAGGAAAGGAATTCGCGAAGAAGCGGCCCTTAGGGCAGAAAGCCAGCTGGAAGCCAACAAACTCAGGATCATGGGAGTTATCGATCAGGCCGAAACCTCGGTACGCAACAGCATCTGGCTGGCGCAGTGGGCGCTGGACGTGCCGGACAGCCTGATCGCCGTTTCACGGAGGATCGTGCAGGAGAACCCGGTAATAGTCGGATCTACCGTTGCACTCGTGCCAGGATACAACAAAAAACATCCTCTGTTTTCTCCCTATTGTTTCCAGGAGCCCGGACAGACTGCCATTACCTACTCTACACTGGCGACACCCGAATACAACTACCCGGAGCAGGAATGGTTCACAAAACCTCTCGAACTCGATGCAGGATACTGGTCGGAGCCATATATCGACGTGGGCGGAGGCAACATCCTCATGACCACCTATTCCGTACCACTTCACGACAGGCATGGAAGGCAGGCCGGGGTACTCACGGCCGACATCTCCCTCGACTGGCTCACCGACCTGGTGGGCAGCGTGCAGGTGTATCCCAACGCCTTCAGCATGGTTATCAGCCGCAGCGGCCAGATAATGGTCTGCCCGGCAGAATCGCTTGTGATGCGCCGCACCGTGCAGGAGGTAATTTCCGACATGGAAGACACTTCTGCATTCTCCAGCCTAAACCGTTCGATGTTGTCGGGTGACAGGGGGAACGTCCGCATCCGCTACGACAAAAATCTTACCCACGTATTTTACGCCCCGGTAGAAAGAACGGGGTGGTCGATGTCCATAATGATTCCCGACGAGGAGATATTCGGCAACATCCGCAAGGTGGGCATGATAGTCAAGATTCTCCAGATACTCGGCATCCTGATGCTTATCCTGCTGCTGCGCGCGGTTGCGAGAGACCAGGTTAAGTACATAAAGCTCAATGAGCGCAAGGAAAAGATGCAGAATGAACTCAAGATTGCGAGCGATATTCAGATGTCGATGGTCCCCAAGATATTTCCTCCCTTCCCCGAGAGGAAAGACCTTGACATGTCTGCCGCGATAGTTCCTGCAAAAGAGGTGGGAGGAGACCTGTACGATTTCTTCATAAGGGATGAAAAACTCTTTTTCTGCATTGGCGACGTGAGCGGCAAGGGGGTGCCCGCTTCGC
>CACXHM010000056.1 GCA_902767465.1 uncultured Bacteroidia bacterium | reverse complement strand
TGATAGTTGAAACAGTACTGGCATCCAGAACAGAGACTTTTCAGAGAACAGTCCTGCTGCAATTCACCGCAGGAGTTTTTCTGTTAATGGAACTTTGCCGCACAAGAATCAACACGAACACCGAGCTATACACAATCGCAGTACTTGTTTCACTGTTTGTTGCCCCTTGTATAATACCGTTCATAATAGCATATATTCAACAACTGGCTGGACTGCAAAGAACGAGATCTACGAATCTGATATGGATCATGGTTCCAGCTGCCCTGGCAAGTGCCGGGGCTATACTGCGTATAATAGGAGAGGGTGATAAAGCCGAAAGATTGTATTATTACCTTACAAATCCGATAATGCGATTGTTGCTGACGGCCGAATTATTGATTTTCTTAATATATGCATTTTTACTCCTGCGTCGGACAAAGATTAAACAAGGAAGCATCTTCGGCTTCCTCTTTAAAGGGAAGAGCATCAGCACAGTAAAGTTGCAGCTGTTCAACGTGTTTCCTCCTATAATCTTATTACTGATAAGAATAGTTTTCTATAAAGATGTACCGAATACCGGCATTTTAATGCTGACAGTGCAGTCTGTATTGATTACATTATTTATCTTCAACTTTTCGTTAATAGCCCTGATAGGGACAAAAGAAAAGATAAAAAGAAAGGAGTTAGGAAATCTGCTCAGGTTTAACTACAATGAAAGCAACAAACAGCAAGTGGTTGAAGCCATGCTTAACGAGTTGCTTGACGACGCAGAAGAGCAAGCCCTGAGGCGCATCCAGGAGAGGATCGGTGAAAACCTTCATATAGAAGAATGGACAAGCGGGACCGCAAGTGAAGAAGAAAAGAATGCAATTTCAGGGCACATTTTCGATGCAGTGGCAGGTTCCTGGGACGAAGACAGCCTTATTTCAAGATTTCAGCACCTCATGATGGATGAGGAACTGTTCCTACACCCAAGATTAACGCTGAACGATGTAGCGGACAGATTGAACACCAATAAGACATACGTCTCGAAGATGGTCAACAACACCTACAATCTGGGATTCCCGGAACTGATAAATACTTTGAGAGTGGACTATGCTGAACAATATATACTGAACCATAGAGAAGCGAAGCAGAACGAAATTGCAGAACGATGCGGATTCCTGAGCGCATCATCATTCAATAATACATTCAAGAAAGTTACAGGAATGACACCTAAAGTGTGGATATCAACAATGGATCGAAATAAAAAGTGATGGATTTCAGTAAGTATAATGTCCTCATGGTGGACGATGTACCGCTAAACCTGCTGCTGGTGGAGAAGATGCTGAACAGATTCAAATTCCGTATAAGAAAAGCAGCAAATGGAACAGAAGCTCTAATGGCAGTTGAAGAAGAAGAACCGGACTTGATCCTACTCGAT
The DNA here is from genome assembly GCA_902767465.1 of uncultured Bacteroidia bacterium. Lineage (GTDB taxonomy): Bacteria > Bacteroidota > Bacteroidia > Bacteroidales > UBA932 > Cryptobacteroides. The sequence goes on along the minus strand of CACXHM010000056.1, from coordinate 8,002 downwards.
ATTATGATGCCGGTAATGGATGGATTCGAAGTTCTGAGACGCATCAGGTGCAACCCGAAAACATCTCATATCAAAGTAATAATACTATCCGCACTGAACTCTAACAAGGACGTTGTGCACGGTTTTGAACTTGGGGCCAATGACTTCATTACCAAGCCAATAGTAATGGAAAAACTAATCAATTGCGTAGCTACGCAATTACAGCTAATAAAGAATTCGTAACATAAGATTTTGTTACAGCTACCAGGAAATTCTGGCAAAGCGCAATTTCTCCATCGAAGAAGACACCAAGACCTTCCAGGTGTTGCCATTATCCATTGCCCGGACAGCAGCCTTCTTTTGCGGACCAGACATGGAGTCATCCGAAAGAATCTTGATAAGCGCATCACGGTTGCTCCCCTCATACGAAGTCCTCACTTCGACCAGGAGTCCTTCCCATGCCTCTCCGCACGCTACTGTTTCAATACTGTCGGAGCCAAGGCACAGCTCACGCATAAGATACTCTTTCAAACACTGCGCCCTGAAGCCGGCCAAAAGACCGTTATTCGACGGGGAACCTTCAGGCGAAGACCAGCATTCAATTCTCAAGGACTTTATATCGTCCTTTTTCGAACGTAAAAACGCAAGCACATCACCGTTGGACAAATAATCAGGATATACCTGACGATAGCCGGACTTGAAATAAATGCAGCAACTGTTACTGTCAACTTTCTCGTGCGAAGCCGGAACCTCAAGCAATGCTTCAGGCTGACTCTGAACTTCGTCACGGTAAACTATGATAACCTGTGTTTTTCTCAGATGCGGAAAACAAAAGCGCATCAGGTCGTCCCATGCTTCACCGGCCCAAAGGTCGCGGAGTTTATCTTCACGCTCAGAAAGAGGGGTCTCTCTCACAATGCGGAGAGCTTCGTCTTTATATCCCTTCCTGCTGCGACGAAGAAACCTCTCCACTCCATCCCAGTCTTCCGCGACAGTCTCGGTGCTGACTGCCCCATCTTCCATAGCGAAAAGGATCGCGCGGACTTTATCTGCAGCCATTGAAGCACGACTGCGGGCAAGACTGCTGTTCACCGCATAAGGACCGTCGGGAGAACTGCTTGAGAGAATCTTTACCGCAACGATTTTTGATGCCTCGGGCCCTGACAAAAGAGTGTCGAGGGCACTCAGGTCAGCCTCAGCCTTTCCGAAACGGTGGCGGAATGAAAGCTTTTCTTCCGAAGCCACGCAGCGAACCGTTCCTGCAAAGAACAGCAACACGGCAAGAAAAGAGTATATCAGACGTGACCGCTTCATTTCTTTATTTTAGTCGGGGTAACAGGACTCGAACCTGCGACCCTCTGCTCCCAAAGCAGATGCGCTAGCCAACTGCGCCACACCCCGTCGATAAACGCACAAATATAGCAATTTTTGTTAACTTTGCGAAGAGATCACTATGGCTCTGAAATGATAATTGAAGCATCAAATATTACAAAGTCGTTCGGTGCGCTCCAGGTTCTCAGGGGCGTGGATTTCACGGCAGAAAAAGGCGAGGTGGTTGCAATCACCGGTGCTTCGGGAGCCGGCAAGACTACGCTTCTGCAGATTCTCGGCACACTTTCCAGGCCAGACGCCGGCACCCTTGTGATTGATGGAACAGATATCCTGTCGCTCGGCCGCCGTGATATTTCATCGTTTCGTGGACGCAAGATAGGATTTGTATTCCAGGCTCATCATCTTCTCCCGGAATTTACCGCCCTGGAAAATGTAATGATCCCGGCTCTGATCGCGGGACGAAGCCGCAAAGAGAGTTCACGGTGCGCACTTGACCTTCTGAACGAAGTCGGGCTCAGCGGACGCATCTCCCACAAACCTTCCGAACTTTCCGGAGGAGAACAGCAACGGGTCGCAATAGCCCGCGCCCTTATCAACTCCCCCGCTGTCCTGTTTGCAGATGAGCCTACCGGTAATCTGGATTCCGTAACCAAAGAAGATATCCACCGGCTCTTTTTCGATCTTCGCAAGAGACTCGGACAGACAATCATAATTGTCACTCACGATTCTGCCCTCGCAGGACTTTGCGACCGCTCCCTTACCATGCGCGACGGTCTCTTCGTATGAATGCGGAACTGCAGAAATATATAGAGGATGAAATCATCCCCCGTTATGCAGCCTTCGACCGGGCTCACCGCATCAACCATGTCCGCACCGTAATCGAGCAAAGCCTGGCACTTGCACATATCCTCAAAGATCAGTATCAAATAGATGACGACATGGTTTACACCATTGCCGCCTACCACGATACGGGCCTGTGCAAAGTGAGGGAATCGCATCATTTAGCCTCCGGACACATCATCCGCCGGGACGCAATGCTCCGCACATGGTTCTCCAAAGAGCAAATCGAAACAATGGCCCAGGCGGCAGAAGATCATCGGGCTTCTTCCGACCATGCCCCCCGAAGCATCTACGGGCGAATCGTAGCTGAGGCCGACCGCATCATCGACGGCGAAACCATCGTGCTCCGCACAATACAATACGGACTCTCCCATTACCCTCAGCTCAACCGCGAAGGACATTGGGAGCGCATGCTGAGCCATCTCAAAGAAAAATACGATTACGGCGGCTACCTCAAACTCTGGATACCGGAATCTCCAAACGCCGCCCGCCTCGAGCAGTTCCGGCAGAACATTCGCCAACCAGGATGGCTGGAAGACCTCTTCGACCGCTTTTACCGTAAAATGCTAACAACTGACACTCAATCACTTACTTAAAAGTTATCGGGTAAAATCAGCGACACCTTTTAAATAATTAGCTACTATTCAACATGTTACACATCACGGGCAAAACAATCATAACCGCAGCGCTCTTCCTTGCAGCGTCCTGCTCGCACAAAAACGCATGGACCCCGGAAGAAAACACAATTATCAACGCGGAAATTCCACTTCGGGTGCTGACAATCTTCGACCGGGAGGACAACCTGCAGCTGCGCACTCCTAGCAAGGAGCTTTCGGACGCCGAAATCGCATCCGACCTGTTCAGGGCCCTGTCCGAAAAACTGCTCGGCACGGTCACCGACCCGAGTCAGGACGGAGTTGGAATTGCCGCTCCGCAGGTAGGGCTCCTGAGAAGGGTGGTTGCAGTGCAACGATTCGATAAAGAAGGAGAGCCTTTTGAGGTCTATCCAAATATCAGGATTACCGGCATGCGGGGTGAAACACTCCCGGGGCCGGAAGGATGTCTCTCCGTTCCCGGCTGGAGAGGAGATGTTGAACGGTATCGAGATATCGACATTAAATACACCTCCCCTAAATCACTCAAAGACACAAGCGAAAGGGTTCAGGGCTTTTCCGCAGTCATTTTCCAGCATGAATGCGACCACCTTGACGGCATTCTCTACATAGACAAAGCCGTCCCGGGATCATTAAGAATCAGCGATTAGGCTATCCACACCAGTACATGACGGTCAAATGTCATGTACTCCAGATCGAAATTCTCTTCGAAGCCGTCCTTATGGATAAAGGTGGCTTCGAGTTCGCCTTCCCCCTTCGGACGGAACGAATCGATTTCTATCTGCTCGGCAAAATCCACCTTGTATTGGGAAAGTTTTTTGTAAACCGCTTCTTTGGCGCACCAGTATATTGCGAGCTGTTCGTTGCGGCGGTCATCGTCAAGGTCGTCGATTTCTTCCTCTGAAAGAGCCTTTTTTTCAACCGCCGAAAAATCACGGTCGAAACTCTCACAATCGATACCCACATCTTCCAGGTCGTTGAGAATGACGGCAACGTATTTATCGGTATGGGTAATGGAAATATTTGTGACGTTATTCTCGATATAGGGCTTGCCGTTATCGTGATGGGAAAGATAAACCTTTTCCTCGAACATAGCGTCAAGAAGGGCGCGGACTGCCAATTTCTGCTTGCGCAGGGATTCACTCTTTATGAACGAGATTTCCTCGAGTTCATCAGACGGGACGGAGGTAATTGCCTTAAGTTCTGCCTCAGTTTCGGTAATATGCCAAACTCCGAGACGCGAGTGCGCGTCATCGTCGAGGTCTTTTGTGAGAAATAGTGCCATAAATAATTATAACATGCAAATATAATCAATTTTTAGATATTCAAGAAATCAAAGGAAATAACTATCTTTGCAGTCCAGAACAGAACAACTGTTTTATTCGATATGAAATACTTGACAAATGAAAAATTGGTCATCGTTGGAGCAGGTGGAATGATTGGCTCCAATATGGCCCAGTCCGTGCTTATGCTCGGCCTTACCCCTAATGTGTGCCTTTATGACATCTACGAGCCCGGTCTCAAAGGTGTTCTCGGTGAAATTGATCACTGCGCTTTCGAAGGAGCCAATGTAACTGCAACCATCGACCCTGCAGAGGCTTTCACAGGAGCAAAGTATATCATCTCCTCAGGCGGCGCACCCCGCAAAGAAGGCATGACCCGCGAAGACCTTCTCAAGGGCAACTGCCAGATTGCAGCCGAATTCGGCGATAATATCAAGAAATATTGCCCCGATGTCAAGCACGTCGTGGTCATTTTCAATCCCGCTGACGTTACCGCTCTCACCGCCCTCATCCATTCCGGACTCAAGCCCAACCAGCTCACCAGCCTAGCTGCACTCGACAGCACACGTCTGCAGGAAGCTCTTGCGCAGGAATTCGGAGTGCAGCAGTGCAAGGTTACCGGTGCACACACCTATGGCGGACACGGAGAGGCCATGGCAGTATTCGCATCTCAGGTTAAAATCGACGGCAAGCCCCTCGCAGAGTGCGGACTCAGCGCCGAAAAGTGGGAAACCATCAAGCACAACACCGTTCAGGGTGGCAGCAACATCATCAAACTCCGCGGACGCAGCTCCTTCCAGAGCCCCGCATACCAGGCAGTCAAGATGATCGAAGCCGCAATGGGAGGGGGTAAGTTCACATGGCCGGCAGGCTGCTATGTCAACAATGCCGTATTCCAGAACGTTATGATGGCAATGCCCACCACTATCGACAAGACCGGCGTCCACTTCACAGCTCCCAAGGGAACAGCAGAAGAGATGGCAGCACTCAAGGCTTCATACGAGCACCTCTGCAAGATGCGCGATGAAATCGTCACCCTCGGCATCGTTCCTCCGGTGGCAGATTGGAAGACCCTCAACCCCAATCTTTAACAAAGCATAAATAGCTGATTTTCAGCGTTATACTTAAAAGTCTCTGGTGTTTTTGCACCAGAGACTTTAGTATTAAGTAACTGTCAGTCAGCAGAATGCCGATCAGTTAAATCTCGTCGGCCTGTTTAGAGTTACCCTGAGGGCGCTTGCCTCCCTGGTAACGGGATCCGCCCTGAGGACGACTACCGTTTTGGGGGGCCTTCCCGCCGGAACCGAGACGATTAATCTGCTTTGTACGGAAGCTCTCTTCGGCAAGATAGAGTTTTGCAGTCTTGGCAACTCCTAGAATCTTCTCGAATTTGCTCTGATATTCTCCAATTACATAACGCTGTGCAGCTTTTGCCTTGACATATGCGTCGAGGGCTTTTTTCACTTCTTTATCATCCTTACCCTCCTTGACGGCTGCTTTCAATTCTTTTTTTGCCGCAGAAAAATCGTGAAAACTCTCCCTCTGTTCTGCCTGGGCCTGGTTATACAGCGGCCAGAAAGCCTGGGCTTCTTCCGGGGTAAGATCAAGCTCCATGGTAAGATAAGCGACATGCTCGCTCTGAAGCTTTTCATGTGCTGCTTTTCTGAAGTCTTCGATGGACTTCTGAGACCTCTGGGGCTGCTGTGCGCCGAGGCCCACCGTCAGCATCAATACGGAAACCGCAAGTAAAATCTTTTTCATAACCTTACTGATTTGTTATCAAATAGTCTTCTATTTGCGCCAGCGTGATGTCGGATGCAATAAGATACTCGATAATTTCATCTTCCGAAGCAACAGGAACAGTGCTTCTTCTCAATACGAAATTGCCTATCATTACCGCTATCGCAAAACATGCTGCAAGCGCGAGGTAAGGAGTAAACTTCTGCATCCGGGACGGTTTCTCCACCTGCGCAGGAATAGCCGAGAGCCTTTTTTGAAGATTCTCGAAGTAACCGTCGGGTACATTGTAGTTCATTTTCTTACTCATACAACTATTAGACAAATAAATAGTAAAAAGGTTTAATCTACAGATTCAATAAGGACTTTGAGCTTTTCTGCTGCAAGATGGTAAGAAGACTTGAGAGCGCCAACCGACGTGCCGGTAATTTCGGAAATCTGCTCATATGGCAGTTCTTCGAAATAGCGCATGCAAAAGACCGAACGCTGTTTAGGAGGGAGCGACAATATTGCTTTTGCAAGCTGGCGCTGTGCCTTGTCTCCGTCGAACCATGGATCGGAATCCACCACACGTTCGGCCTCTGCATCGAGACTTTCGAACATAAGCGAAGCACGCACCCGGCGCTTGCGCAGGAACCCCAGGGCCTCGTTGGTGGCAATGCGCCAAAGCCATGTGGACAATGATGACTCTCCCCGAAATGAGGGAAGAGCTTTCCAGACCTTGATAAAGGTTTCCTGAACCAAATCATCGGCATCTTCATGCGAGCCCACAAGGCTACGGATATGCCAGTACAGCTGTTCACTGTACTTGCCAACCAGTTCGCGGAAATCTTCTTCTTTCATCTTATAAAGTGCTCCCGGTGTCACAAGAAAGAACCGACCGGGAGCCTTTTGGTTTTTTGATCCCGGTCGTGCAAAAAAGCAGGATCGGGAGCACTATGTTATTTCCGTGCAATTGCACGCTTTGCAGCCTCAACTATATGAGCAGCATCCAATCCGTATGCAGCCATAAGTTCGGCAGGTGTACCGCTCTGTCCGAAACGGTCGCCTCCGTTGATAAATTCAACCGGTGCAGGAGCGCCTGCAGCAAGCGTCGATGCCACAGCTTCACCAAGGCCGCCGAAAGCATTGTGCTCCTCGGCAACAACAACAGCTCCGGTCTTGGCGGCAGATTCCGCGATAGCCTTGGCATCAAGGGGTTTGACCGTGGCGACATTCAACACCTCTGCGCTGATCCCTTCTGCCTCGAGAGCCTCGGCAGCCTGAATGGCTTCCCATACAAGATGTCCGGTCGCTATCAAGGTAACATCGGTTCCGGGGTTCATGTTATAAACCTTTCCGATTTCGAAAGCTTCGTCGGGATTGGTAAAGATAGGCACGGAAGGGCGTCCGAAACGAAGGTAAACAGGACCTTTGTAACGAGCGGCGGCAATGGTGGCCTGAACTGTCTGGTTATAATCACAAGGCACCAGTACGGTCATTCCCGGAAGAGCGCGCATAAGGGCAAGGTCTTCCATGGTCTGATGGGTTGCTCCGTCTTCACCAAGGGTTATGCCGGCATGCGAAGAGGCGATCTTCACGTTTGTGTTGCCATAAGAAACCTCCTGGCGGATCTGGTCGTACACGCGTCCGGTGACGAATTCCGCGAAGGAACCGCAGAACGGGACCTTACCGGTGAGGGCGAGGCCTGCGGCGACACCAATCATATTTGCCTCTGCAATACCGCATTCTATGAACCTGTCGGGGAATTCAGCGGCAAAAGCATCCATTTTCAGCGAGCCCTTGAGGTCGGCCGTAAGGGCCAGCACATTAGGATTCTCACGGCCTGCGATCACAAGACCGGCACCGAATCCGCTGCGGGTATCTTTCTTACCTGTAATTTCGTACTTTTTCATATCAATAATCTCCAAGGGTTTCTTTTAGCTGTTTGAGGGCCTCTGCACATTGTTCTTCGCTGGGAGCCTTTCCATGCCACACGTGGGTACCGGCCATAAAATCCACTCCGTGACCCATTTCTGTCTTGAAAAGTATCATCTTGGGCTTTCCGTTCTTCTTGCGGGCAAGTTCGAATGCACCGAGAATCGATTCGAAGTCGTGTCCTTCGGCCACGATGACGTCCCAGCCGAAGGCGAGCCACTTTTCGTTGAGTTCCTGGATGCCGGTAACGGTCTCGATGGGGCCATCAATCTGCATTCCGTTCCAGTCGGTCATCGCAAC
>CACXHM010000055.1 GCA_902767465.1 uncultured Bacteroidia bacterium | reverse complement strand
GGATAAATCGCTCATCGGTGACCTCTACCTGCCCGCTTGGCAGAAGTTCGGCCTGTTCAAACTCAAACAGAAGAACACCCAGGCTACGGTACGTGCGTACTCCATGGCTAACTACCCCGACGAGGGCGACATCATCACCCTTACCGTCCGTATCGCGACGCCTCCGTTCGACCGCAGCCAGCCCAAGGGAGTGTTCAAGATGCTGCCGGTGCCTCCGGGAGTTTCATCTTCCTATGTATTCACCCGCAAACCCGGTGACAAGGTTACCATCAGCGGACCTTTCGGTGAATTCCTCCTTCCGGAGAACGATCCCAAGGACATGGAATACATCTTTGTTGGCGGCGGTGCAGGTATGGCACCTCTTCGCAGCCACATCATGCATCTGTTCAAGACACTCAGGACAGACCGCACCGTACATTTCTTCTATGGAGCCCGCAGTCTTGTAGAAGCCTTCTATCTTGAAGATTTCGCAGAGATAGAAAAGGAATTCCCGAACTTCAAGTTCCACCTCGCACTCGACCGTCCCGATCCGGCGGCAGATGCAGCAGGCGTAGCATACACTCCGGGATTCGTTCACAATGTTATGTACGAGACCTACCTCAAGAACCACGAAACTCCTGAGGATATCAAGTACTTCATGTGCGGCCCGCCCATGATGGTAGGAGCAGTGAACGGATTGCTCGACAGCCTTGGAGTACCTCCCGAAAGTATCCTCTACGACAACTTCGGTTAGTAGGTTAAATCAGTAGGTATAATCTTTACGATACCCCCGCAAACGTAAAATTTCGAAATGTTTGCGGGGATTTTTTTGATATCGGGTCCCAGCTTGATAGTTTTGCAAAGCTATGAAACAGGGATCTGACGGCAAAATAAAATCTCTTCGGCATTCGCCAACAGGCAGTCTGCCTGCATTCAAATCAGATATGTGTTATTCGTTGCTTGCTCTGCCGCTCCGATTCCTGTGCCTGCACATTCCGGGAGCCCGGGTCCTGATCACAGCCGTGACGGTGCTGACAGGAGCCGCATGCAGCAAGGCTCCCGGCATGCCAGGCGTATTGCCTGCTCCGGATTCACTTACCGTGATGCTGGCGTATGCAAGGCCTTGTGACACAGTTGACATATTTGTTTTCAAGGATACGCTTACGCAGAAATTCGAGAGCCATCTCCGGAGCGCTGCCTTGCCACTTATAAGAATACCGGTAGAAAACGGAGACAAACAGGTGGTAATTCTCGGGAACGTTCAGGGGATATTCACTTCGTATCCTACAACATATCCTGAAATGGAACACATAATAATGCGCTACAGCAACGATCTTCCGGAAAGGCCCCTGATGAGTGCCCAGACAGCCTGCCATTCAGGGGGCGGATGCTCGGTCACTCTCACTCCGCTACTGTGTGAAATCCGGATCGAAAGCGTATCGTACGAAGCCGATGCACCCCTGAAAAGTCCTGTAGCCTGTCTTGAGAATGTATCGCTTTATACCGAAATACTTCGCAGCGACGGCTTTTATCCGGCCGAAACCAGCAATTTCCCGGAAGGGATGAAAGACCCCATGATGATTGCATCACCTCTTCCACATGATATTGTTTCGGTGCCATATGACCCGCAGATCAGTTTATGGTGCTATCCTAACGAAAGCGATCCTGGGCCTGGGGCGGGACAGACCGGATTAAGCATAAGCGGCTCTGTTTACGGAGAATGGAAACAATACCGGATGTCTCTGGGACGCATCAAAAGAGGAGAGACAATAAAAGTGTGTATCACCCTGAACGCTGGCGGTGGAAATGTCATTTTTCTGTAAATATGATTATATTTGCGAGTTCTATGAAGACAGTATTCACCGTAGGAGTTTACGACCTTATTCACTTCGGTCATGTAGAGTTGTTCCGCAAGGCACGCGCTTTAGGAGACAGGCTTGTGGTTGCCGTTCAGGATTCCGACTGGATCACACGGTTCAAGCCTGACAGTCCTGCCGTCAACTCCACAGAAATGCGTATGTACATGGTAGGCGCTATCCGTTATGTCGATGAAGTCATCAGTTATCAGGATGTCGCATCGATAGTTAAACAAGTACCTTTCGACATTTTTGTTGTCGGAGGCGACCAGAAGCACAGCGGCTTCCTCGAAGCCATAGAGTGGTGCAAGGCCCATGGCAAGACAGTCGTGCGGCTGCCCCGTACCGAAGGAATATCAACTTCTGAGTTAAAAGAGCATATACGCTCGGCAAACAAAGCCTGATGAACCTGTCTTTTTCTTTCCGAAACATCAACGACCCTCAGGTAAGGGAGGCTTGGCTGGGCATGGAATCAGCTGACACCACCCCGTATCTACGCTACAATTACCTGAAATACGTTTGGTCATATACCCGTCGGTTTGCGCCTTATGAGGCAAAGGTAGCATGTGTGTCCAGCCAACAGCGGATAGTGATGATAGTGCCTGTAAAATACAGCCTTTTCCGCAGATACTGGAAATTTCTTGGCGACCTGCAGGGTTGCAACCGTACCGATGCTCTGTTTTTGCCGGAACTGAGCGATGACGAAAAGCTGGAAGCGTCACGGTGTTTTTTAAGCGGAATGAAAGCAAAAGGCAGGCTCAACCGGCTGCAGGATGGATCAGTCTTGAGAAAAGCAATCCCGGACGCGAGTATCCTGAAAGAAAGCCGGCGCACGTATGTGCATATCCCGATACAGGATAATTACGAATCATATTTTTCATCGCTGAGTTCGTCTGTTCGGCAGAATGTCCGGACTGCATACAACCGGATGAGAAGGGATGGACATGAGTTTGTACTCCGCGTCTTCGAAGGTCCGGACGCTTTGAGCGAAGAAGCGTGGAAAGCAATGATGGATGTATATTGCGAACGCCTGTTCGGCAGATACAAAAAGAAAAAGATTCACGGTGTCCTTTCCAGAATGTATTGGAAGAACTATTACCACAACATCAAGTTCGACACAAAGGCTCTCCGACAATTGCCCGAATGCTTTCATGCAGCCCTGTATGACGGAGACAGAATCGTGGCAATGATGTCGGGGCTTAAAACCGGATCCGGGAAAGAACTCACCGTACCACGTCTTGCAATAGATATAGACTATCGTTTTTACTCTCCCGGATATATCCTTGTCAATGAGGTTCTCAAGTTCATGTATGCCGAAGGCCGCTTCACCATGCTGGATCTGGGACGCGGCGACGAGAGATACAAATCCGACATGGGAGGCGTAGCTTACACCACCACCGATATGGTTATAAAAGGGATTTGAACAGAGAATCCCATTGCTGCATAATACCGTCCATTTCAAAGCGCCTGGCACCTTCATATGAATTCCGGCCGCAGTTGCAACGGAATTCTTCGTCCTCTATCAACCTGCAGATGCCGGATGCAAGCCCCTCGATATCTCCGGGCTTGACGAGGATCCCGCTTTTTCCGTCTTCCACAATTTCGGCGGGTCCGCACGGACAAGTGTAACTCACAATCGGCAGCCCGGCAGCCTGGGCTTCGAGAAGGACCATTGGGAAACCTTCGTACAACGAACTCATCACAAGTCCGGAACATGCAAGCATCTCTTCCCGGATGTTTTTTGTATGCCCCATCAGCAATACCTTGTTTTCCAGTCCAAGCGAAGAAATCTGCTTCATCAGGGAGTTTCTGCAATCGCCCTTTCCAAAAATTTTCAACTGCCAGTCAGGATGCCGTTCCGCCACAATCTTCCATGCGGCGAGCATGTCCTGATAGTTCTTCTGCGCCTCAAGTCGTCCGACCGCAATAAAGGACTTCTGAGTCAAGACGGCAGCATGATCGGGCGAAAAAGACAGTGGATTGTATATTTGAACGAGTTTCGGAGCAATTCCCTGCCATGAAAGCATGTCTTCTTTGGTGAGCACTACGAACGCACTCAATCTGGAAACCGCTTTTTCAAGCATGCGTGTCCGAATGCCCGCATAGATTCTGCCTAGGGCGGTCCCCCCGTATTTCAACATGAATTTTTTGTGAGCAAAATGAAACTCCGCAATTTTAACACTGCCATCCCTGAGGTCCGGCAGCACATAGAGTTCTCCGCCGCACATGGAAATGCAGACATCCGCCTTTATCTCGAGCAGGAAGGCTTCGAGTTTCCGCGCATAGAACAACATGGCAGGATGATCGCTGCAATCAAGATCGTGCAGATGAACCTTGGGAGAAAGAGGGAAAAAGGCTTTGCGGCTTTTAAGGGATGCCGTTATGATATAAACATCATATCCCGCCTTCTCTGCCAGATAAGACGCTTTGAGGCTGAGAACCCTCTCCATTCCACCGGATGAGTGCAATGAATGTATGCAATATGCAATCCTCATAACAATTTATAAACTTTCCCGAAATGGTGGGTACGCTGCTCCGAAAGCGGTGGCAGTTTCATATAGTCGCCGTACATGCGCTTAAGGTAAGTATCCGCATCCTTGACAGTACTGTATGTGCGACCTTCGAATTCCCTCCGTATGAACTCATGATATACAGAAGACGGAATATGTGTTCCCATGCCGGAGCCTCCGGTCACCGCGCCTGCAAAATTGCTCGACTCGAACGGATAGCTGCCCAGCAGATCGCGGATCTGTGCATAGGTCTCTTCCCTTGGAGGATAGAAACGCGTCCTGATAATGGTCTTCAGCATTATGAGAGGATTCGACGTCATCCTGTAGATAGGGGCCCTCTTGTAGAACTTCTTGTTCAGGGAGCGGTATCTGTTTACATAAACCCTGGTTTCTTCCTCGCTGTCCGGCTGCCCGTCAACAGGGAAAAGATCAAGGAATACCCCATAGCAGGAAATGCCGTTGCGGGCCACTATCCTGGTATTCATGTCCGTAATTTTTGTGAAAGGACGCGGGAAATTGCTGTCAACCCTGTAATTCAGCGCCTTGATATCTTCATGGCTCTTATTAAAAAGAGAAAGGAAACGCTCATAGTCCGGGCGGGGCATCAGAAGATCCACATCGTCGTCCCAGGGAATGAAACCCTTGTGACGGACAGCGCCCAGAAGCGAGCCGCCGCTCAAAGAGTAATTAATGTTATTGGCAGTACAAAAAGAATCCACCTCGTCCATCATGCGAAGTTGAATCTGCCGTATTTCTTCAATTCCCAGGCTTTTTTTCATAACTCAAATCGGGATTTTTCAGGGAAGCGGGTCTCAAACGCAGTGAGAATTCCGCGCCGCATGTCTTCATATTTATCATCACTCATTTCCACATCATTGATACACGCCATTTTAGCTGAAGGTTCCTTGATAAAATCAGAAATCTGTCCAGCAGAATAAACAGCCTGCGAAAGATGCTTGTTGGATATTTTTTCAGGAATGATCTTTCCTGTATAATACATATAATCCAGATAAAAATACTGGTTCGGATTTTCAGGCATGCGCGTACGCGATGCCGTCATGAGTATGTCACTTTCTACAGCTTTGAAAGCTTCAGTGCAACTTGACAGAAGCATTGGAGAGCAAATATGCTGCGGACGCACAAACACTCGACCAGCTTTTCTGCCAAGGGCTTTCTTAGCAAGCATATCTGACACCTGGCACTGACGTTTGTACATATTGAGTGCAAAAAATGACTTCGACATGCCGATGACCCCGCATCCGTTTCTGAAAAAATCACTCCTGTCACACTGTCCGAGCGGAAACATGTCATCATTGAAATAGATAAATTCTTCGTCAAGCCCGGAAATGCGGTGCAGGAACATTTCGATTGTGCAGCTGTTGAACACCGGCAGCAGTTTCTGTGGAATGATGTCTTTATGAAGAACTATCCGCAGATGGGAACGGTCAGCCCACGAAGGAACCTGGCTCTCGGAGGATACCACTAGGAAAACATTGTCGATAAAGGGCATGCACGTTTCAATTCCACGCAGAAGATACTTCAGCGTTCCCCAGTCTCTGAAGCGCTTTTCTTCCCTGATTGCACCTATGTATTTCTCGTAATCCGCCTGCCATACAGGGTCGAGACCATTCACAAAAGTGATGACAGCGTCCATATTCAGTTTTTATTCAAATAGTTAACAAGGTATGCAGTGGCATCTGTCTGCATTACCGATGTTCCAAGTTCCCGTATCAGCCACCCGTATCCGGCTTCGGGATCATCTCTGGACACATTATCGTCGTGACCTCCGCACAGAGATCCCCACATCGTATTGACCCATATCCTGCAATGTCCGGCCAGCCTGGCCCTGGCAATTGTCACGACCGGGTCTGTGTCATCTCTGAAAACACATTCAAATACAGGAGGATTAAGTCTCTGCATATAATCTTCGATGCGGGCAAGTGCGCCTCCGTTGCACAGGTTCACCACAGGCATGAAAATAACCTTCCCAAAATAGTCACCCATGACATCCAAAGCCTTCGCTGCCTGCACGTTTCCTTTAAAAATAATATGGTCAAGGGTACCTGTGCGCTCTGCGATTTCCACTATTTCGTCAAAGAGGCCGAATGCCTTATCGACATTCACCATAATCCTCCCCTTTGCCGTAAGCAGAGCCTCTTCGAGAGTCGTAGCATCCGACGGGCCGAAAAGCACGGGGCCATGATGCAGGATAAGTTTCCCTGACAGAGTTTTCCTGACATCTATTTCAACTATGTGAGCTCCGGCAGCAATGGCAGCCTGGATTGAGGCGGATGAATTTTCAGGAACATCCGTCCACACCCCGCGATGGGATGCCACGAGCACGGTCCGATCATGGGGATCGAGCAGGATGGCACGGATACTGTCCGCTCTCGTCTGGCAAAATCCGCCGAACGGTAACAATAATATAATCAGAAGGATTCCCGCTTTTTTCATTTTCTAAGATATTCAGCAGTAAACGTATCGGAACCGGAAATCATGTCTTCGGGAGTCCCGGCAAAAACCACTTCCCCACCCCTGTCACCAGCATCCGGTCCCAGGTCTATCACCCAATCAGCACTTCGTATCACATCGAGATTATGCTCTACCACAATAAGCGAGTGCCCCGCCTCAAGAAGAGCATCAAAAGCTTTAAGGAGCTTTTCTACATCATAGAAATGCAATCCGGTGGTGGGCTCGTCAAATATGAACATGATTCTCTCTTTCTTCTTGCTTTCAGAACTCAGGGACAGAAAATATGCGAGTTTTATCCTCTGACTCTCCCCTCCGGAAAGAGTACTGCTGCTCTGACCAAGTTTCAGATAGCCGAGACCAACGTCAACCAGCGGTTGCAGTTTGCGTGCGATGCTCTGTGCGGTCTCCTCCCTGCCTGTCGAGAAGAAAGCGATGGCATCTTCGATGCTCATATTCAGGATGTCATCGATATTCTTTTCGCGGTAACGCACTTCCAGTATATCCTGTTTGAACCGTTTGCCGCCGCATTCTTCGCAAACCATGGTTACATCCGACATGAACTGCATGGGGATCGTCACAACCCCTTCTCCCTGGCATTCCGGACAGCGGCCGCCCTCCTGGTTAAAGGAGAAATACGAAGGACCGTAGCCGTTGATTTTTGCATATTGCTGGTCGGAAAGCAGCTTTCTGATCTCATCATAGACCTTTAAATAAGTCACCGGATTGCTGCGGGTACTTTTGCCGATGGGATTCTGGTCCACATATTCGACACGCGAAATTCTGTCGAGATTCCCTGACAGGCACCTGTGCGTGCCGGGAAGGTCGCCGGCATCGTTGATCCTCCGGTACAGGGCCGGATAGAGAATGTCGCCTACCAAGGATGATTTTCCGGACCCGCTCACCCCGGTCACCACCGTTAGCACACGCAAAGGGAAAGCCACGTCGATGTCTTTCAGGTTATGTTCCATGGCCCCTTCAACCTTAATGGAATAGTTCCACGAACGTTTTGTTCTCTGATAGCGGGGTCGCCCGTTCAGATACTGCAGCGTCAGGGATTGTTTAAGGCCTGCGCCGCAGTCATTCCCGTCTTCGTCCGAAGACGGCTCAGCCGGAGAAGTTCCTGTCTCGGGCTGCAGGCAACCTTTAAAGACAATTTCCCCGCCGTTTACACCTGCAAGCGGCCCCATATCTATAAGAAGGTCTGCCGCACGGATTATTTCCTCGTCATGCTCTACGACAAGCACCGTGTTGCCCAGGTCGCGCAGCCGGCGAAGCACCCCTATAAGACGGTCGGTATCACGCGGGTGAAGTCCTATCGAAGGTTCATCAAGTATGTATAGGGAGCCAACCAGGGAACTTCCCAGAGCCGTTACAAGATTCACCCTCTGGCTCTCGCCGCCGGACAGGGTATTCATGGTGCGGCTGAGAGTGAGATAACCCAGCCCCACGTCTTCGATGCATTCCAGGCGGGAAATAATTTCTTGGATAGGTTCTGCCACCGTGAGCCGTTCTGTTTCGCTCAGATCGATGTTACGGAAGAAGGCGAGTGCTTCTTCTGTCGTCATATTAAGTATCTCACCTATATTTATCCCGGCGACCTGTACATAGAGAGCCTCTTTGCGCAGCCGGGTGCCGTGGCATGACGGGCATGTGGTTCTGCCGCTGAACCGGTTCTCCATAAACTTGTACTGGATCTTATATCGCTGGGTATGCACCCAGTCAAAAAACTCGTTGATTCCGATTATGCTCTGCTCATCGCCCTCTACACTGTGTCCGTTCCATATGGCATCCTTTTCTTTTTCAGTAAGGTTGCAGTAGGGTTCGAAAGGGCGGATGCCATATTTAGGAGCGACATGGACAAGGTGCTGTGTAAACCAGCTCATTTTGTCGCCACGCCAGCAGGCAATCGCACCGTCGTAAATGCTTCTGGTCTTGTCAGGAATCACCAAATCCTCGCTTATTCCTATTATTTTGCCAAGGCCGCCGCATGCAGGGCACGCCCCAAGTGGAGAATTGAAACTGAAGAGATATTCATCCGGTTCGCGGAAAGTAATGCCATCCAATTCGAAACGGTTGCAGAACCCGACAGTTTCCAGCTCCGGGCCTTCAGTTTTTCCGAAAGCAAGGCGCATCGATCCCCCTCCGCGGGAGAAAGCGTCAGAAACGGATGACAGCAGTCTGGTGCGAAGGTCTTTGTCCGAAGAATAGCTGCCGGTATCAGAAACCTTGAGACGGTCTACGAGCAGCCAGGCATCTTTGGGATAATGCCCGTCAAGCTGCAGGATGTCATCGATCTGCTGCACCGCCCCGTCAACAAAAAGCCGGGAGTATCCGTCTTCTTTCAGGCCCAGCATCAGTTCCACCTTGTCTTCTCTCCCATCCCAATTCAGATCGGCTAGGATATATAGGGTCCGGGGAGTATTCTCCGTTAGCCATAGCATCACATCGGCAGGACTGTCCTTATGGACTACCCTTCCACTTATCGGTGAAACAGTTTTCCCGATGCGGCTGAAAACAAGGCGTAGAAAATCGTAGATTTCTGTCGTAGTGGCGACAGTAGAACGAGGATTTTTGACGTTTACTTTCTGTTCTATGGCAATAGCCGGCGGAATTCCCTCGATGAGGTCGACGTCCGGCTTGCTCATGCGCCCCAGGAACTGGCGGGCATAAGACGAGATGCTCTCAGCAAAACGCCGCTGACCTTCAGCATATAAGGTATCGAAAGCAAGCGAACTCTTGCCGCTTCCAGAAATACCTGTTACAACTACAAACTTGCCCCGTGGTATCTCGAGGTCTATATTCTTCAGGTTGTTTACCCTGGCACCCTTTATTATTATCGATTCACTCAAAGTTTACAAAAATACGCAAA
Organism: uncultured Bacteroidia bacterium; assembly: GCA_902767465.1. Lineage (GTDB taxonomy): Bacteria > Bacteroidota > Bacteroidia > Bacteroidales > UBA932 > Cryptobacteroides. Next base: position 123 of record CACXHM010000055.1, on the reverse strand, counting down.
ATCTCGCGAAAAAAATTTGCACGATACAAAAATATCCCTATCTTTGCATCCGCGTTTCGGCGCAACCAGCATTGGTGCGGTAGTTCAGCTGGTTAGAATGCCGGCCTGTCACGCCGGAGGTCG
>CACXHM010000054.1 GCA_902767465.1 uncultured Bacteroidia bacterium | reverse complement strand
CCGGCAACCTTGCGGCTGCCGGACTTGCTCCCCCTCGGGGACTTGAACCCAGGACCCCCTGATTAACAGTCAGGTGCTCTAACCAACTGAGCTAAGGAGGAATTTCAAAGGACTGCAAAGGTAGTATATTTTCTTTAGAGTTCAAAAAATTTTTTGATTTTTTTGAAAGGGGATTTTTCTATATCTTTGTAATTCCTATGGATATTGAGCTTTTGTCGAAAATGATTGGCGAGCTGCTGCCCGACCATGATGAGGTAGGCCTCCCAGGACTCGGGGCCTTTATGGCCGAGATGGTTCCAGCGAGTTTTTCCGACAAAGGATACACCATAAATCCACCTTATCGCCGCGTTACTTTTCTGCCGAGCCGTTCGGACGATGTTTCTCTTGTAGAAGCTTATAGCATCGACAATGGAATAGAGTTCGATCAGGCGTTCGCAATTATCAAGGGCTTTCTTGAAGAAGTTAAAAGAACTCTGATAGAAGAAAAGGTTGTATTGTTCCCCGGGCTCGGGCGTTTGCGTGCCACTCGTCAAAATAATTTCTTCTTTATTACCGATGAAGATCTCGACATTTTCCCTGACGGATTCGGGCTTGAACCGGTTTCACTGAAAAACCATTCTGAGAGTCAGGCGGAGGTGCGCGCCAGTGTGGTGGCGCTGGTGGATCTGGTTGAGGGGAATTCTGTTGTTCCGGAAGAAGAGGTGCCGGAATCCGCTATGCCGGGGCCATTCCTGGAGCCACTCATAGAACCGGCGGATACACCGGAATCCACAGAGAAAATAGAGATTGCAGAGCCCGCAGCAGCACCGGAACCAGCACCGGCCGAGCCTGCAGAACCGGCAATGTCAGTTGAAGAACCAGCACCGGCCGAAGCTCCGGCAAAGGCCCCGAAGCAGAAGCGACCTCTTCCGAAGTGGCTGAAAATCACGCTCGTATCATTGCTGATAATAGTGGCTCTCGCGGCGGTCCTGCTGGCCGCATTCGTGGTCCTTGCTCAGGCCGCACCAGACTTTATCGACTCTATCCTCTACACCAGGGAGGAACTCGAAATTCTCAATTACCGGTAGTCAATGTTCGAACTTGTTTACCCTTCCGAACCGGCACCGCTCCTTGCCGTAAAAGCTGTCAAGGGCAATACCGAGGTAGTACCAATTATAGAAAATTCCGGTCTCGTGATAGGCCGAAGCACCAGAAAGGCATGCCATGGAAACCCCGCCCTGTTTCATCCGGTGGTGCATCTTCATATAATAAATCACAGGGGGGAGCTGTATCTGCAGAAACGTTCCGAATCCAAGGATCTGTGCCCCGGAATGTGGGACACGGCAGTCGGCGGACATGTCACTTATGGGGAGAGCCTTGCGGAAGCGCTTCTTCGCGAAGCTGCAGAGGAACTTGCCATAGTGGATTTCAATCCGGTTTATCTTGACAGTTATAGATGGGTGACGGAAATGGAGACAGAATTGGTGAATATCTTTGCACTGGTAACCGATCGCAGCATTTGTCCCGACAACGATGAGGTTGAAGAGGGCCGCTGGTGGACGCAGGAATAACTTGCCGCCGCAATCGGGAATCACATTCTCACACCGCAGTTCGAGGAGGAGTATATTAAAATGAAAGACAGGCTTTTTGCATTGCTCTGATATGGCGGACATCCAGAAATTCATAAAAGATCAGCTTTCGGTGTGGCCCCTCGCATCGGGCAACTTCCGATCCATAAAGAATGCACGCTACAAGCATTTCGACATAGGCGGCCTGAATGTGTCCGTACAGCTGAATCCCTGCCGTATCGCTTCATCCACGGCGGAGGTAGATGAGGCTTCGATAGCCGCGCGTCCCTGTTTCCTCTGTGTCAAGAACCGTCCGAAAGAACAGTTTCATCTGAAATACGAAGGTAAGAAGCACCGAAGCTACAATATCCAGATTAATCCCTACCCTGTCTTTCGGAATCATCTCGTAGTGGTGCGCGACCAGCATATCCCCCAAACCATCTGGCATCACTTCCCGGACATGCTGCTGTTTACGAAGATGTACCAGGACTTCACGGTGTTCTACAACGGCCCCATGAGCGGGGCATCCGCCCCCGACCATCTTCATTTCCAGGCGTGCCCAAGGGGAATCCTTCCTTTGGAACTGGCTGCAGATGCGGCGCTTGACAGTCCCGGCGTGGAACTGGAGAGGGTACAGGATGCCAGCCTTTACAAGTTCGAAGGTTTTACAAGGGGAGTGTATATCCTGAAGGGAACCACGCAGAAGTCGATGGCGAAGCTTTTTTACCGTCTGCTCGAGTGCTCGCCCCGCCGCGAAGGAGAGAATGAGCCGCGCTTCAACCTGTTTTCCTGGTATAAAAACGGGGAGTTCCGCACTGCAGTCGTGCTCCGTTCCGCCCTTCGTTCCCATCACTATTTTTCCGAAGGGGAGGAGCACCTTACCATGAGCCCCGGTGCGGCTGACATGGCCGGTTTTTTCATTGCCCCGCGCGAAGAAGATTTCAACCGCATCACGCAGGAACAACTCCGGGAAATGGTTGAGGAGGTCTCCGTAAGTGCCGAAGACGATGCGCTTGTGGTATGGCGGCTCACGCGCACCCAGCCCAAGATTGATGTTGGCATCATGGCCGCCAAAGAGATAGTTTTTGAGATTATTTCCGATGGAGCAGGGGAACAGAGGGTGAGCTGGATGGACGGTCGCATAAATTATAACGGCATGCTCTATGATGAGCTTACCTTCGAGGCTGTGACCCGGTCCACCTTGTTCAGCGAACCCACCTTCATCCTCCACGACATGACCATCGGAATAGGATTCCACTGGGAGAAAAAGGTTACCAGGCGCTTTGCCGGACGACTTCGTTTTATTGTAGAGGGCGATAAGATAAGGGCGGTAAACCGTATAGGGCTGGAAGACTACCTGTTGAGCGTGGTTTCGTCCGAGATGCATGCCGACGCACCGGTAGAATTCCTGAAAGCCCATGCCATCATTTCCAGGTCGTGGGTGCTGAACAATCTGCGGAGCCATGATAATTTCGACGTTTGTGCAGATGATCATTGCCAACGTTATCAGGGCTTGGACGGTGCTGTCGGTCAGAATGTGCGCGATGCAATCGATCTCACATGGGGAAGCGTGCTTAAGTTTGAAGGCAGCATCTGCGATGCCCGATATTCCAAGTGCTGCGGCGGCACCACCGAACTCTACAGCACCTGCTGGGAAGATAAAGATTATCCTTATCTGCAGGCAGTTGCAGATGTCCCTGCAGACGGTGGAAAACCGTTCTGTGATACCGATGATGAGGAGTTGCTCAAAAAGGTTCTGAACGATTACGATCTTCCCACCCGCGATTTCTTCCGCTGGTCTGTCAGCTACTCGCGCGATGAATTGACGGCGTTGCTAGACAAATACATAGCGGCGGGAGATTCTTCCCGTTCCGCGTTGCTTTGCAACCCTATCCGGGAAAATGCTCCACAGGAAGAATCTCCCGCCGCTATCGGCAAAGTCTTGGAAATGAATCCTTTGAAGCGCGGGCCGTCCGGAAGGATATACGAGTTGGAAGTGGTCGGGGACAAGGGACGTATAGTGCTCGGGAAAGAACTTGCGATACGCCGGGCCTTGAGTCCCAACTGCTTAAAGAGTTCTGCTTTTGAAGTGGAATGGAAAGGAGATGAATGTATTATTCATGGCCGCGGATGGGGGCATGGAGTTGGATTATGCCAGATAGGTGCCGCTGTAATGGCGTCCAGAGGATACACCTGCCGGGAAATACTTTCACATTATTATCCGGGAACCGAAATAGCTCCCGCCCAATGCGATGAATAGACCGAAGAGTCCGTGGGCGTGGGTCCCCACCTTGTATTTTGCGGAGGGTATTCCGTACTTTCTTGTGAACGTAGTATCGGTTACCATGTTCAAACGTCTCGGCATGGGAAACGCCGAACTTGCAATGACCACAAGCCTTCTTTACCTGCCTTGGGTAATCAAACCTTTGTGGAGCCCCGTGGTAGATGTGTTCCGCACCAAAAGATGGTGGATTCTTGCGATGCAGGCACTGATGGTGCTGTGCTTTTCGGGAATAGCACTTAGCCTTCCCGCACGTACCGGCCGTCCTGTGGGTGCCTTTGTGCCGGCACTGATAATATTCTATGTCTCTGCAATGCTTTCGGCAACTCATGATATTGCCGCCGACGGCTATTATATGCTGGCCCTCGACGACCATTCGCAGAGTCTTTTCGTTGGAATCAGAAGCACATTCTACAGGATAGCCTCCGTTTTCGGACAGGGCGTGCTTGTGGTTTTGGCCGGTGTGCTGGAAACCAGGT
>CACXHM010000053.1 GCA_902767465.1 uncultured Bacteroidia bacterium | reverse complement strand
GGAGCGGATATCGACGAGAATCCTAACGCAAAGGTGTCCGACGAGTATCTTCCTGCTCTCCAGAAGCAGTTCGGGGCCGATCTGAAGGCCGTGGAAGAGGCAAACGAGAGGGCTATCAAGATGTCCGATATTCTGGAGAATTCCGCAAAGAAGAAGGAAGAGCAACTTGTTGAAGAGGAGGAAGAGGAAAGGGTGATTGTGCGCAGCAATACACTTTCGCGCAATGCATCCGCTCAGACTCCTGCACCGGCTGCTGCTCCCTCTTCTGAGCCTGCATCTGTCCCTGAAAAAACCGAGACGCCCGTGCAGGAAAGCGAACCTGCTCCTGTGGCTGTGCCGGAACCGGAACCAGCACCAGAGCCGGAACAGGAGATAGAACCCGAACCTGCCGTTGCACCTGAGCCGGAGCCGGTGGCTGAACCGGAACCCGTTGCAGAGCCTGAACCCGAGCCCGTGAAGAAGCCGGAAGAGAGTCCTGCACCGGCCCCTGAGAATGCCGAGACGCCCGTGCAGGAGAGCGAACCTGCACCCATGGCCGAACCGGAACCTGTAGTCGAACCCGAACCCGTGGCAGAGGCAAAGCCCGCTCCCGAACCCGTCCAAACCCCTGCGGAGAAGAAGGAGGAAGGCACCAGCCTCAAGGTTGTCGGCAAGATTGACCTTTCGCAGTTTGACCGCAAACCTGCTAAGAAACGCGAACGCATCGCTAAAGGCACCCAGAAAGTGGATGTCGCGAAAGTCGGTGCAAACATTGAGCGTGGCGGCAAGAAAGACAAGCAGGCTGCCGCCCAGCAGGGCGGAGGCAAGGGCCGCAAGCGTGACCGCTTCAAACCGGCGATGACCGAGGCCGAGATCGAGGAGATGCAGAAGGAGATCCAGAAGCAGGTCAAGGAAACTTACGCCAAGATGAACGAGGGCAAAAAGAACAACTTCGGTGCAAAGTACCGCAAGGAAAAACGCGAACTTGCAGCCCAACGTACACAGGAAGAACTCGAACAGGCATCTGCCGAAGGCAAAGTGCTGAAAGTTACCGAGTTCGTAACTGTGAACGACCTCGCTACCCTCATGAACAACACCCCGGTGAACAATGTTATCGCCGCGTGCATGAGCCTTGGCCTCATGGTTTCCATCAACCAGCGTCTCGATGCGGAGGCCCTGGTGCTCGTGGCTGAAGAATTCGGCTACAAAGTGGAATTCGTGGGTGCGGAACTCACCAATGAGATTGAATCTGCAGAAGAGCCCGATAAGGAGGAAGATCTCGTGTCGCGTCCTCCGGTCATCACTGTGATGGGCCATGTTGACCATGGTAAGACTTCACTGCTCGACTATATCCGCAAGACCAATGTGATTGCAGGTGAAGCCGGCGGTATCACCCAGCACATCGGTGCATACAATGTGCGCCTGGAAGACGGCCGCCGCATAACCTTCCTGGATACTCCTGGCCACGAAGCCTTCACGGCCATGCGTGCCCGAGGCGCCCAGATGACCGACCTTGCCATCATTATCATTGCAGCGGATGACGCCGTGATGCCCCAGACCGTTGAGGCAATCAACCACGCGCAGGCTGCGGGCGTGCCTATGGTGTTCGCCATCAATAAGATAGATAAACCGGGGGCATCTGCCGACAAAATCTACCAGCAGCTCTCCCAGATGAACATCCTCACCGAGGCCTGGGGAGGTAAATATCAGTGCCAGGAGATTTCCGCAAAGCATGGTCTCAATGTTGACAAGCTTCTTGAGAAAGTGCTCCTGGAGGCGGACCTGCTCAACCTCAAGGCAAACCCCAAGCGTCTTGCACAGGGCGCCGTGATAGAATCATCCCTCGACAAGGGCCGCGGATACCTGGCCACCATCCTGGTGCAGAACGGAACCCTCCATCAAGGAGATATCATCCTGAGCGGCAGCTACTTCGGACGTGTAAAGAGCATGTTCAACGAACGTGGCCAGCGTGTCATGGAGGCAGGTCCGTCAACCCCCGTTTCGGTACTCGGTCTCAACGGAGCTCCGGCAGCCGGTGAGAAATTCAACGTGCTCACCGACGAAAGGGAGGCCAAGAGCATCGCCGCCAAACGCGAACAACTCATCCGCATCCAGGGCATCAAGACCCAGAAACACATGACCCTCGAAGAGATAGGCCGTCGTATCAGCATCGGCAACTTCAAGGAACTCAACATCATCGTGAAGGGTGATGTGGACGGATCCGTCGAGGCTTTGTCCGACTCGCTCATCAAGCTCAGTACCGAGCAGATTCGTGTGAACGTGATTCACAAGGCCGTGGGAGCCATCTCCGAAAGCGATATCCTGCTTGCTGAAGCCTCCGATGCCGTTATCATAGGATTCCAGGTGCGTCCTACCGTAGAAGCCCGCAAGGCAGCCGACAAGGAAGGCATAGAAATCCGCCTTTATTCTGTCATCTACGATGCCATCAACGAGGTGAAGGACGGTATGGAAGGCATGCTCGAGCCCGAGAAGAAAGAGGAAGTCATTGCAACCGCCGAGGTCAAGCAGACCTTCCACATCAGCAAGGTGGGCACCATCGCCGGATGTATCATGCGTGAAGGCAAGATGGTTCCGAAGGTGTCCGTGCGGCTCATCCGCGACGGTATCGTTGTCTATACCGGCGAACTCGGTTCGCTCAAGATAGGCAAGGACGACGTGAAGGAAGTTGCTGCAGGCAAGGAATGCGGTATGAGCATCGCCGGCTTCAACGACATCAAGGAAGGAGACTTCATCGAAGCCTTTAAAATCGTAGAGATAAAAAGGACTTTATAGAGAGTCTCTTTCTTTTTTGATTTTACTCTTTTGTTTTTGGCTTAAGGGATGTAAAATAATTGATGGCGAAGTCATTTATACTATATTTGCAGCGAACGCAAATAATAAATGACTATAACCAATGGGGCGCCATCTTTTATTTTTGATAGAAAAAATAGCCGCAATTTTGTTGGTAGGCCTGGTCCTTTCCTGCTCTATGCAAGAGCAAGAAGACCGGGTCTCCAGTCTTGAAAAAAGGGTTTCGGAACTCGAAGCATATATCTCCGGAATCAACGGCAATACCATCGCCGCCAACCTGCTTTACAGGCAGAACCTGCTCATTTCAGATTTCAAGCCTTCGGCTTCCGGGTACGAACTCACGCTCACTGATGGAAGCGTCATACAGGTTACCTACGGAGGCCGTATTCCGGGCGTAGCTCCGGTAATCGGTATCGACCGACAGGGCAACTGGATTATTTCCACCGACGGAGGCATAAACTTCTCCACCATCGGTAATTCTACCGGAGCGGTTGCAGTGGACGGTACCTCGCCCATTGTAGGTATCGATGCCGACGGGTTCTGGACCGTTTCTTTCGATGGGGGAGAGACCAGTACCTGGATCACGAATGAAGCCGGTAACCCGCTCAGTGCGCGCGACGGCAAGATGGCCGGTGGCAGCTGGTCATATTTCTTTTTCAGCGACGTAAGCTACAATGAGACGGAAAACGCGTTGGACTTCAAACTCATAACGGGTGAAGAATTTTCGGTTCAGGTAGAAGAGTCCTTCGGAGTAGATTTCAAGGACTATTCCGAGTATGCATGGGTGTTTTCCGGGCGCGACACCGAATTCCCGGTCTCCCTCAACGGGGTGCAATCGGCCGTATGGCAGAATGTTCCGGACGGTTGGCGATGCCGTCTTGACGAAGACAGGATAACGGTTACAGCTCCTTCCGATGATGAAGCCGGCGACTATACCGTAAAACTGATGGCCTTTTCCGACAAAGGCAAAGCCCGTTCATATTATTACACATTCAGATATGATCCCGATGTGGTTTTCCGCGACGACTTCAACCAGTCAGCCATAGACACCCGCTACTGGACCATATATGACCGGACTCCCAAAGGCTTCAGCAATCCTTCCGTGTGGTGTTATTATGCCTGGGGCGATGAAGACCTTACATATGTAAAAGATGGTGTTCTTTCGATGCTGGGCGTGAAGCGCGACTATCCTATCTATTATACGGACGACCCGAAACTTCCGGCAACCAGTTCCACCTATTATGCACAGGGAGCCGTCACCACCAGAGACAAGATTCACTTTACCCCTCCATTCAGGGTGGATATCAGCGCCCGCTTTACCAAGATGGCGCAGGGAATATGGTATGCCCTCTGGATGACGGCGGTAAAGGGTTCCTCCGAAGGAGAACTCGACATCGTTGAAAAACTGAACTACGGCGAACGTACTTACCATACCATCCACTCTCCGTACACCCTGCATATCGAACAGCGTCTGCAGGACGTGAAGCAGCAGTACTACGTCGATCTCATCAACCCGGTTGCGTTCAACACCTATTCCTTGGAACTTCGCGAGGATGTCATTCTGATGTACGTGAACGGGACTGAGGTGCTCAATTATCCGCGCGTAGAACACTCGGAGTCAGATGCAGGATATGCGTCGCTGCGTGACGACCTCAAGCCATGGTATCTGCG
>CACXHM010000052.1 GCA_902767465.1 uncultured Bacteroidia bacterium | reverse complement strand
GGGTGTGGCCACCGTGCAGGGCAAGAAGATATCTTCACGCAGTTTTTCCATAGAGGTGGTGGCTGCGAAAGCCGGGGCTTCGGCATCTTCTTCCGCCCAATCGTCATCTTCGGAAAGGAATGCCCGTGCGACAGGTACGGTATCGTCCGATCAGATATACATGCGGCTGTTGGTGAACAAGACCAGGGCCGTTGTGGGAGAGGGAATTACAGCAACTCTTAAGCTGTATCAGCAAGTGAATATCCGGGGCTTTGAAGATGTCAAGTTCCCTTCTTTCAACGGTTTCTGGACGCAGGAAACGGTGAGTCCCAGCAATATCGAATTCAAACGGGAAAACGTTGGTGGAGAGATTTTTAATACCGCGGTGCTCCGCAGCTGGAACATCATTCCCCAAAAGCCCGGCGATTTTGAGATTGAACCTGCCGAACTGGTGTGTCTGGTGAACGTCCGCAACAGCGCCGCATCATCCGGAAGCATTTTCGACAGCTTTTTCCAGGATAGCTACAGCACTGTGCGCAAGCGCATTACCACGGTTCCGCTTACCCTCCATATTTCGCCGCTTCCCGCCGGGGCTCCTGCGTCGTTCGGAGGAGGTGTCGGAAAGTTCGAAATGCGGGCGGGCCTCACCAAAGATTCTCTCAAGACACATGATGCGGCATCGGTGCGGATCAGTATCTCCGGCACCGGCAACCTTGCTCTTCTCGAGGCTCCCAAAGTGTCGTTCCCTCCCGATTTCGAGGCATACGACGTGAAGGCCTCCGATTCCGGAAGAAGCCGCATATTTGAATATCCGTTTATTCCCCGCAGCCACGGGGAGTTCGAAATAGGCCCCATAGAATACAGCTATTACGATATCTCCGCCGGGCGTTATGTCACGCTGAGTTCGGGCCCCCTGCCTCTTGTGGTGGAGCGTGGAGCGGAACTGGAAAGCACAGTTCCTTCCGGCGGACAGCTGGTTCAGAACAGAAGGGAAGTGAAGGATTTGGGCAGCGATATCCGTTTCATTTCCACAAACGTCCCGTCATTCTCCAGGACAGGCAGTTTCTTCGTTTTCTCGCCGTTATACCTTGGTTTGGCGGCGTTGCTGCTGCTGGCAGCGTTTGCTGTGTGGTTTGTAATGCGCCGGATCTCGGCCCGCCGCGCCGATGTCGCCGGAACCCGCAACAGAGGTGCTACCAGAATGGCGCGCAAGCGTCTTGCATCCGCAGGAGATTATCTTCAGAAGAACCTTTGGTCTGCGTTCTATGAAGAATTGCACAAGGCCCTTCTCGGATATGTCTCCGACAAGTTTGCAATGGATGCGGGAGAATTGAACAGGGACAATATCGTCGAACGGCTCCAATCTGAAGGGGTTTCAGCATCCCTTGCCGAAGATTATGCAAAACTGCTCGATGAATGCGAGTATGCCCGCTACTCTCCCGATACGGGTCATGATGCCATGAATGTCCATTTCGAAAATGCCGTTGCCGTGATTTCTGCAATAGATTCTTCCATTAAAAAGAACGGGGGCAGCAAAATTGCCGGGGCTGCCCTGATACTGATGCTTTCTGTTATTCCTTTTTCCGCAGGGGCAAAGGATATCGTGCTCGATTCACTGTGGAACGCCGGAACGTCTGCTTATGCCGACGGTAAGCACGGCGAAGCTTTCGATGCATGGAATGAGATAGCGTCCCAGGGATATGAATCTGCAGAACTCTACACCAACATGGGTGATGCATGCTTCAAGAATCAGGATCTTGCCGGATCCATCCTCTGGTACTCCAGGGCTCTCAAACTGGACCCCTCATACAAGGATGCAAGATTCAACCTTGAGTTTGCAAGGACGCTTACGCAGGATCATATTGAAGAGGTTCCGGAATTCCTGCTCAGGCAGTTTTTCCGCAAGGTGGGTTACACCATGTCTTCCGACAGCTGGGCCGTGATTTCCCTGCTGGCTTTGGCCGCAATGCTTGCAATGTTGCTCCTCTTCCTGCTTTCCCGTTCATCTTCAAGGCGCATGTGGGGATTTTTCACAGGTGTGGCAATGTTGTTGGTTTTCATTCTCTGCGTATCGTTCGCAGCCTCCCAGAAGGCGGATTACATGAGAGCCGAAGATGCGGTTGTCATGCGTCCTGTGGTGTCGGTTAAGAGTTCTCCGGCAGCTTCCGATGCCAAAGACCTTTTCATCCTGCACGAAGGGACCTGTATCAAAGTGATGGATGTGGTGGGTAAATGGTATAAAATCAGACTTACGGACGGGCGCGAAGGCTGGTGCGAGCAGTCGGTCGTGGATATTATCTAATGTGTATAAGCTGTTAATAATTTTTGCTTTTTCGCCAAATGTTTCTATATTTGCAGCGCTAATGCCCTATTGGACACGTGACAAGTAACACAATTTTTAGTTAACTAAATAAAACACAGTATGAAAAAGTTTTTTGCAGTTGCTGCCGCCCTTCTGATCGCAGTTGCGTCTTTTGCGCAAGAGACCAACAGGGATGAGAATGGTAAACTCAAATTTGGTGGCTACGAGACCAACAAGTTTTGGTCTAACTGGACAATCGGTGTAGGTGCTGGCTGGAATACCACCACTTCCGCTCCGTATTGGGATTTCAAGAAAGGTCATCTTGGCAATATGTTCGACGCAAACAACGGTTTCCCTATCGGCACCGAGCTCTTCGCCCTCAAGTGGATTGAGCCTTGCTATGGTGTACGTTTCGGATGGACCGGTGTAAAGACTGTCGAGGCCGTCAACGATGTTACCCGTAATTTCAACTATGCACACGTTGACATTCTTTGGAATTGGTCGAATCAGTTCTGGGGCTATAAGGAAGGCAGGAGGTTCAACTTCTCCCCTTACTTCACCCTCGCTCCTTACATGAGGAGTGTTTCCTCCCTTTCCGCAGGTGCAGGTGCAGGTATTCTCACCCAGTTCGCATTCAATGCCAAGTGGGGTCTGTTCTTTGATCTTCGCGGAGTTCTTTCCGATGCCCACATTCTCGGAAGACCTTCCGACACCTATAACTTCTGGTCCACCACCTTCGGACTTTCCTGCAATCTTGGCAAGAGCAACTGGACTCGCGTAAGCACCAGTGCCGCCGCCGCTGCCGCTGCTATCGCCGCCGCTGAGGCTGCCGCCGCCGCAAAGGCTGCCGCTGCTGAGAAGGCTGCTGCCGATGCAAAGGCCGCTGCCGACAAGTCCGCCGCCGAAGCAAAGCAGCTTGCCGACGAGGCTATCAAGGCTGCACAGGCCAAGGGCAACATCGACGGTCTGTTCGACGAGCCTGTGGTTGTTTATTTCGAGATTGGCCAGAGCAAACTTACCAGCGCCGAGAAGGCACATGCTGAGTACGCTATCAAGAACATCCTTGCCCGTGGTGAGAACGTTAAGTTCACCCTCGGCGGAAGCGCTGATACCAAGACCGGTTCTGCAAAGCGCAACAAACAGCTCTCCGAGCAGCGTGCAAAGTGCGTTTACAACCTTATCGACGAACTTGGCGTAAGCCGCGACAACATCACCGTTGTAGAGTGGGACGGCAAGACCCAGAGGTTCGAGGCCACCGAGCTCAACCGTGCCGTTATCATCGACAAACAGTAATTTTGTTTGATCAAAATTATGTTCGACAGGCTGGTCAACTGACCAGCCTGTCTTTTTTGAACCCTCTGCACCCCCTTTCGGTGGATTTTTATTATCTTTGCGCGTTAATTAGTAGAACAAGAGAATGCAGGAAATCAGAAACATAGCGATTATCGCCCATGTCGACCATGGTAAAACTACGCTCGTCGACCGTATGATATATCAGGCCAACCTGGTGCGCCAGCCGGAGAACCTCGGTCAGTTGATTCTCGATAATAACGATCTTGAGCGTGAACGGGGCATCACTATCCTGGCGAAAAACGTGTCCGTAACCTATAAGGGTGTCAAGATCAATATTATCGATACTCCCGGCCACAGTGATTTCGGAGGTGAAGTGGAACGTGTGCTCAACATGTCGGACGGCGTTCTGCTGCTGGTTGACGCGGTCGAAGGTTGCATGCCCCAGACCCGTTTTGTTCTCCAGAAAGCTCTGCAGATGGGCAAGAAGCCTATCGTGGTTATCAACAAGGTGGACAAGCCCAACTGCCGTCCCGATGAGGTGCAGGAGGAAGTTTTCGACCTGATGTTCAATCTGGACGCCACTGAGGAGCAGCTTGACTTCAAAACCGTTTACGGCTCTGCAAAGCAGGGCTGGATGGGACCGGACTGGCATAAACCTTCCAACGACATAACATATCTGCTTGATGTCATTCTCGAGGAAGTCCCTGCACCTGCCGTGGTCGAGGGAACTCCGCAGATGTTGATTTCGTCGCTCGAATATTCGCCGTATGTAGGGCGTATTGCCGTTGGAAAAATTACGAGGGGAAGCCTTCGCACCGGCTCGCAGGTGAGTCTCTGCAAGCGCTACGATGTGGTGCAGAAACATAAGATCAAACAGCTTATGGTGTTCGAAGGGCTCGGAAAGAACAATGTCGATGAGGTGGGATGCGGAGACATCTGCGCTGTCGTAGGTATCGACGGTTTTGAAATCGGAGATACCATTGCGGATTACGAAAACCCCGAGGCCTTGCCTCCTATTGCGGTTGATGAACCCACAATGAGCATGCTGTTCACCATCAACAATTCTCCTTTCTTCGGCAAAGATGGTAAATATGTGACTTCGCGCCATATAAAAGAGCGCTTGGAGAAGGAACTTGAAAAGAATCTTGCCCTCAGGGTAAAACCTGGGCTCAGTGCTGATTCATTCGTTGTCTATGGCCGTGGCGTGCTTCATCTTTCGGTGCTTATAGAAACCATGCGCCGCGAAGGATTTGAACTCCAGGTGGGACAGCCCAAGGTGCTCGACAAAACCATTAACGGGCAGCGCTGTGAACCTATTGAGGAAATGTCCATAGAGGTGCCGGAAGAATTCGTCGGAGCTGCCATAGAGATCTCTACACGCCGGAAGGGCGCGCTTCTCCGCATGGAGCCGCGCGGTGACAGGACCCTTCTCGAGTTCGAGATTCCTACCCGTGGCTTGATGGGCCTGAGGAGCAATCTGCTTACGGCGTCTCAGGGCGAGGCCATAGTTGCATATCGGTTCAAGGATTATCAGCCATATAAAGGGGAGATAGAGCATAGGAGCAACGGGTCTCTGGTTTCGCTTGAAACCGGCGAAGCCAAGGCCTATTCGATGAACAAGCTGCTCGATCGCGGTCGTTTCTTCGTAGAACCAGGTGAAGAAATCTACGCCGGACAGGTAGTGGGGGAACATACGCGTGAACGCGATCTTAATATCAACATCTGCAAGGCCAAGCAGCTTACAAACGTGCGTGCCGCCGGATCCGATGAGAAGATACTCCTCCCTCCAGCCATCAAATTCAGCCTTGAAGAAGCGTTGGAGTATATCCAGGAAGACGAGCTTGTCGAGGTTACTCCTCATCATATGAGAATCCGCAAGATTCTGCTCGATCCTCTTGCCCGGAAAAGAAATAGTGACAACGCCGATTGATAATAGAAAAAAAATTTGTACCTTTGCAACCCTTTGTTATACCCTTAAGCGGATTGGCACAAGGCGGTACACAGTTTAACTGGCGTGCCGACGGAAAGTTCTTTGGCAATTCCGGCAACTCGGAGATTCTGGATGCGGACCTTGCCGTAGCGGTGCATGTAGAAAAATCTGCCCGCTATTTTGGTGTGGATGCCGTCATCACCGGCTGGGTAAAGGTCCTTTGTGACAGATGTCTAGAAGACCTTTTCCTGAACGTGGATACGGGATTTCGTCTGAGCGTGAAGTTTGGAGAGACGGCCGAAACGGCCGATGCAGGAGACAGGGAAATCGTGATGATTCCCGAAGGTTCTGCAGAACTGGACTTAAGCCAGTATGTGTATGATTACACCTGTGTTTCTCTTCCCATGCGCAGGGCGCATCCCGAAGGGGAGTGTAATCCTGACATGGTAAGATATCTGAGTACCGACGATTCTGTAAAAGATGAAGGTCCCTCCGGGAACAATCCTTTTGCAGCGCTGAAGAACATACTGAAATAACAATAAATAAAAAATAGAACAATGGCACATCCGAAACACAAACTTTCAAAGCAGCGCAGGGACAAACGCCGTACTCACGACTTCGCTCCCGTCCCTACCCTTGCTACCTGCCCTAACTGCGGTGCAACCGTAATGTATCACAGGGTATGTCCTGAATGCGGCTATTATCGTGGCCGTCAGATCATCGTAAAGGACGCTCAATAATTTAGCCGTCAATCGGCTTAGCGGCCTCTTAGTTCAACGGATAGAACGGAGGTTTCCTAAACCTTAAATAGTGGTTCGATTCCACTAGAGGCTACAAAAAAATCAGTGCGGTCTTGCATTGCTGCAGGGCCGCACTGCGTATTGGTTGCTGAAGTGTTGGAAGGAGGATTATCTGAATAAAGTCCGGATCAGGTCCAAAATCCTGTGTTCACCGCCGGAAATCGACGGGGGACCCAAACAATCATTTTTAAAGATTTCCAGTGATTTGGTTTCACGCCTTTTGTTTGCTAAATTTGCGGCCCCAAATAATAAATACATACTATGAAACCCAAATTGTTAGCGATAATCGGACTCCTGCTTTTTGCCTTGAGCGGTTGCGGACGGTTCGATGAAATAGACAAGCGTCTCGACGAACACGAGAGCCGGATTTCCCGGCTTGAGGAACAGGTGAAGGAAATGAACGGCCAGATCGCCACGATACAGCAGCTTCTCAGCGGCAAGTATTTCGTGAGCGATGTCGTCGATATCGATGATGGCGCCGGATATAAGCTCGTGCTGGTCGATGCTGATGGGAAGACCGTCGAAAAAACCGTCCTGAACGGTGAAGACGGCGATACGCCACTGATGGGCCTGCGGCAGGATCCCGGGGATGCCTGCTGGTACTGGACTGTGAACGGTGAGTGGCTGCTTTCTGATGGGGAAAGGGTGCGTGCGAACGGTGAAGACGGGCAGACCCCACAGATCACCCTTGAGGACGGAAAATGGTATGTTACCGTCGGCGGAGTGAAAACCTTTGCCGGCGATGCAGTCACCGAGGCGAAAAGCCTGGTGACATCCATCGATTATATCTCCGATCCACGCAATGTAATATTCACCCTTGCTGACGGAGCGGTTTTCAGCGTGCCAAGAAGTGCATCTGCACGGAAGCTCCAACTTATATTTGATGAAAGTGCTTTTGCCAATGTAACGGGAGGAAGCACAATCAATCTTGACTACGAAGTAATTGCTCCCGAAGGAATCACATATTCCCTTTCGAGTTATGAGCCTGCAGGGTGGACCGTGGCAATCAGCCCGGAGGGCAATGGGAAAGGGGTCATTACCGTCATTATCCCCGAAGGTGCACGCTCCGGCAAGATACTCTTTGCTCTGAACGGCAGCGACGGCAGCTGTTTCGTGCGCATAGTCGAAGTGGGCATATCGAATAAAGAACAGTATGTGTTGGACAGCACCGGCGGCTCCGTGGCCGTTGAAGGCGCTGACAGTCTCAGTCTTCTGGTCCAGTCCGACTGGGTGAGCGTTAAAGGCAATACCGTTACCCTGCTTGAAAACGACGGCTACGATTCCCGTACGGTGACGCTTTCCTATGTGAATCCCGAAGGAGAGACAGTCATAGTGATAATCACCCAGGCCCAGAAAAATGCCATTGTAATAAGCGCTTCGCAGATAGCCGCCGCGCCGGAAGGGGAGACTATCCCGTTCGTGGTGAAGGCCAACGTGAAGGTGGATGCTTCTTCCGATGCCGCATGGCTGACTGTAACCCCATCCAGCAAGGGTCTGGTTGAAAAACCGTTCTCGCTGACCGCAGAAGCGAACGACACCGGAGCCGAGCGCAGGGCCACGGTCACTTTCAGTTGCGGGGACATCTCGCAGAGTGTCATTGTAACCCAGGCGGTAAAAACGATTACGCCCATTGTAAGCGGCAGCGGTACGTTCGTGCTGGTTACCGATGCCTCCGACCTTCAGGACGGAGACAGGATAATTATTGTCAGCGAGGATTCCAAGTACGCGCTCGGACAGCAGAGCAATACGAATTACCGTGACGCAGAGAAGGTTACAGTGAGCGACAATACCATTACGGAGCCCGACGAAGCCATTGCTATCATAACTCTTGAGGCAGCATCAAATGTGTGGCGTCTTTCTGTGAAAGGCGGATACCTTTCAGCGACGAGCGGTGACAAGAATTACCTGAAAACCGTTTCTCAGCCGGATAGCCATGGTAGCTGGAGCATATCCATTTCGGGTGGACTGGCCACCATAAAGGCAGAATCCGGAAGCAAGAACCAGATTTGCTTCAACAGCGCTTCCAATGCCATCAGATTCAGTTGCTACGGCTCTGTAAGCGGACAGGTGAAGATGGTTTCCATCTACAGGGAAGACATATCCTCATATCTCCCTTCAGAAGATCCCATCCTTGCAAAAGACGTTTATGGATGCTATGTAAGCGGAGTCACCAGGGCTTATGTACGTGGAACAGACCAGCTTTTACGCTTCAGCGGAGCATTCGGAATTCTGGATCCCGAGACCAACGAACAATTGGTTCTGACGGGGCTTGCGGCGGAGCCGGAGGTCGGTGAAGCGGTGGCGGTCTCGCTAAACTGGAGGAAGGGACTGGCAACAGTCATCTCTAAAAATTACCGCATGTATGTAGCCAAGGTCGAGGACCGCAAGGTATGGATAGGGGACGGCCGTGGTAATGGTTTCATTGTAAAGAAATAACTTATGAAAAAGATATTGTTGACAGTTTTTGCCGTACTCGCAGGCTGCTTCTCGCTTTCCGCCATCCCGGCAAGGCCCGGGAAAACGGTTTATACACAGCCCGACGGAAGCACCATTACGATAACGAGGCATGGAGATGAGTGGGGCCATTGGATCACCGATGCGCAGGGGCGTGTCGTGAAAAAAGATGCCGACGGATTCTACCGTCCTTCCGGCACGAGCGCCGCTATGGTAAAGGCCGCTGCAAAGATGCACAGGGCTGCAGCCATGCGTGCCCGCCGGCAGGCTCCCGCGAAGATAGCTTTGGGGCAGAAACATTTCCTTGTGATTTTGGTGGAGTTCAGTGATCTTACGTTCAAGTCGAGTGATCCCAAAACCGATTTTACGAATCTTTTGAATCAGAAGGGGTATAGCGTAAACGGCGGGACCGGATCGGCGAGAGATTTTTATTATGATAATTCCCACAGAGTATTTGAGCCTATCTTCGATGTGTTCGGCCCTGTCAAACTGTCAAATCCAAAGGCTTTCTACGGAGCAAACGACAATGATGGCAATGACCTTGCGCCGGAGCAGGCTGTAATCGACGGCTGCAAGGGGCTCGATTCCCAGATCAACTTTGCCGATTACGATAATGACGGCGACGGAGAGGTGGACCTTGTTTTCATGTACTATGCCGGATATGGTGAAGCTGATTCTGATGATGAAGATTCCATCTGGCCTCATCAGTGGGAACTCAGCAGTGCTGGCAAAACCCTCAGCCTTGATGGAAAGAAGATAGACAGGTATGCCTGTACCAACGAGGTGGAAGGCTATGGGACATACAAAGACAAAATGTGCGGCATAGGAACCGCATGCCATGAATTCGGTCACGCAATGGGTCTGCCCGATTTCTATGACGTTGATTACGAAGACTACGGTCAGGCTGCCGGCCTGTTCACTTTCTCCACCATGGACAGCGGTGCCTATAATAATGACGGGCGTACGCCTCCGTATTTTAACATAGAAGAACGCATAATGCTCGGCTGGCTCGACGAAAGCGCCCTCAGATCGTTCGAAAAGTCCGGACAGGTTAAACTTACTACCGTCGATGACAATATCGCCTATAAAACTCCTACCGACAAGGACGGTGAGTACTTTGTGTATGAATGCCGCGGTTCCAACGGATGGGACAGGTACCTCGATGCCCATGGCCTGATCGTTTACCATGTCGATAAGTCAGACCGTACCGTAAAGGTGTTCGGCAGCTACAATGTCAAAGCTTCCGAACTGTGGGCTGACTGGGCTACCTATAACGCCATAAATGAGAATGGCTCGCATCCCTGCTTCTATATCGTGCCTGCGGCGGATCAGGACAATCTCCTTTTTGCCCACTACAAGTATCAGGGATACTATTATTTCGATTCGGACAAGGCCGACCAGATTCCCTTCCCCGGAAGCGGTTCCGTCACTTCCTTCGTCCCCAAAAGCTGGAACGGAACCGACGGGGGCATCACGCTGTCGGATATAAACTACTCTTCTGATGTGGTCACTTTCAACGTGAGTGTCCCTTCAGCAAGTCTGGATTATGCTTCCATTGCCAATCCCGGCAAGGGTGTATATGATGCCGGCAGCACTTTTAAACTCGAACTCAAAGATGCAGAATCGGATCCGGCTACAAAGGTGGCCTGGAGTTTCGACGGAAATCCGATTTTGGCAGAAGCGGTAAGCCTTGGAGCCGGCACGCATTCTGTCGAAGCAGAGGTTTCAACAAAAAGCGGCAGGACTTACAAGCTCGAACTTGAGATAGAGGTTCGCTGACGTCTTTATTTGTAGATGCTTTTTATCGGGCGTCCGCGCCAGTCTTCCGGTATCTTGATGCCAAGAATATCGGCAATGACGGCCGGCGTGTCGTACTGCATCATCGGCTGGGGGAATTCATATCCCTGGCGGATCTTGCGCCCAAACACAATGAAAGGGGTTTCAAGTTCAAGCATGGTGAACTTTCCATGCCCTTTTCCCGTGCCGCCGTGGTCGGAAGACATGATGATTACGGTGTCGTTGAATATCCCGGCATCTTTTATGGCCTGGATAATCTGACCGACCCCTTCATCGATCTGCTTCAGGGTATCCATATATTCCGGGCCGTACCATCCGTAGTTGTGCCCGGCGTTGTCGAGGGCCCCGTAGTAGAATGTGAAGAAGAAGGGCTTTTTCCCGACTATATAATCAACTGCCAGTTTCGTGTATTCGGCAACCGGAATCATTGTCTTTTTGCCCCGATACGTCTTGATGAAATGGTGATAACTCATTGCAAGGGTGTCAGCGATGGGGCCGATGCAGTCCCAGTCATATATGCATCCGGTTTCGGCATCGGGACGCTGTTCGCGGATGAGGTCGTAGATAGTGGGAGGAATCCCATGACCGTTGTCGGAGGTCGAAGGAATGTCACCTTTGACTGAATTCCACCTGTAGAAACCGTGCATCTCCGTAGGAAGGCCGTTGAACATGGAAGCCCAGTTGATGCCGGATGCGGAGGGCATTACCGAGCGCTTTGCCAGGGTCCAGCTGCCATGGTCCATGAGATAGTGTATATTGGGAAGGTCCTCAGCGGGAGCCTGGCGTACGGACTCGGCAGCCCAGCCGTCGATTCCGATGAGAACCACGTGTTTAGCCTTTTTCCCTGCGTGGAGGCTTGTGGAAATAAAGGCTGCAAGAATCAGTAATGCGGCGACTTTTTTCATGTTCAGTGTTATTTGGTTATATGCAAATGTAGTGAAAATACTTTGTATATTTGTATTTCGTATGAGAAGAATTATTGCCATCACTTTGGTTTGGGTAGTCGTGGCATCCTGTGCCTCAAATGCTTCAAAGGAACGCTCCGTACTATATTCTACCGTGCCTTCGAGGGCGGTGGTAGTAATGCATTTTGACAAGATGCGTCCTGCTGTAGAGTTCCTGCTCGACAGTTCTTCCGTATTCCGCGGTATTGATTTCGGCCGGCTTTCCCACTGCGAAATGATCCTTTCATACGATTATGGTGCAGCGCTGGTTCCTTTGCTGTCAATCGACACCGGGCATGATTCTGCCGACACTTCTTCCGTGGTCGGTTCTGTAATCCGTCAGGCGGAGAGCCATGGGCTGTATGCCCTATATACGGCAGATATGCTCCCGCAAAGGTCGGCACTGCTGCTCAGTCCTTCGCGCACTGCCATAGAAGAGGCCCGCATCCATATAGCAGAGGGATCATCAATACTGGATGCTCCGCATTTCGATGAAGCCCTTGCCTTGTCGGAAGGGAAGGAGGGCCGGATCATATTCCGTAATTCCTCTGCGGTACGATGGCTGCCTAAGACCTGGTTTGCAGATATATACAGTCGCCGCAGTGTGGCATCTTTCTTGTCCGATGCCGCTGAATGGATGGTGTTGGATTTTGATAACTGCAAGTCCGATAATATTCCTGTCAGGTTTTATGGCGGCAGGAAAAACTATTTGTGTGAATTCACTAAAATGCTTCCGTCTGCCCGATGCCTTGCTGCCAGGGCCGTTCCGGACAGTGCTTCGTTCGTAATTTCCCTTCCGCTGGGGGACTGCGGCGGCTATCTTAAGTCCTGGGAGGAGTGCCAGGATTCCCGGGCAATGCTGTCGCGCTACAAAGGCCGGCTTGCAGCATTGGGAAAGCGTCTCGGGAAGCGTCCTGCAGACTGGCTTGCTTCTTATGCACCTAAAGAACTTGTCAGGGTTCGTTGGGACGATAAAGAGGTGCTGCTTCTCAGGTCTGCAAAGAAAAAGCGCAGTTCCGAGCCGGCCGAGAATCCGTTCCCGGGATATATCCCGGCACTTTTCGGAGAAGCTTTCAGGCTTCAGGATGATTCTTTCACAGCCGTAGCCGGGGCATGGACCGCGTTCGGGAGCGAGACGGCCGTGTCGGCCTGGCTGGAGTCTGTCAAATGCAGGGAGTTCAAGGAACTGCCTGGAAAAATCAAATATTTCGTAAAGGCGAAAGAATTGAGTATATTCGCTGACGATAAAAAAGTATTATTGAATGTCAACAGAACTCGAATATAAATCCGTAAACAAGCTCTTTGAAAAGAGTTTCAAGGAGCATTGGGACAGGGATGCCCTTTCCAATTATAATGGTCGCACCCTCACTTACCGCGAGGTTGCGGAAAGAATCGCAATGCTGCATATCTGCTTTGAACAGTGCGGCTTGAAAAAAGGCGACAAGGTTGCGTTGTGTTCCCGCAACCAGGCAAATTGGGGAGTGTGCTTCCTTGCTGCATTGACCTATGGAGCCGTACCGGTGCCCATTCTTCATGAATTCAAATCCGCCAATGTCCACTATCTCGTTAACCATTCGGAATCGAAAGTTCTCTTTGTGGGAGAGTCAGAATGGGAAGGACTTACCGAAACGGAAATGCCCGGACTGGAAGTAGTGGTGCTGATGAACAATTTCACGTTCCTCTACTCCGCGAGCGAGTCGCTGTCGGCTGTCCGCGAGAATATTTCCAGAACATTCAAGGAAAAGTATCCCGACGGCTTCAAGCCCGAAAACATATCGTACTATGAAGACAGTCCCGAGGAACTCGCGCTTCTGAATTACACCTCAGGCACCTCCGGATTCTCCAAGGGTGTGATGCTGCCATACAGGTCGCTCTACACAAATATCAACCTTGCATATTTTGCAGAACCCCAGATGAACTGTACTTCCGAGGTGGTGGCTATGCTTCCTTCTGCGCATATGTACGGCCTGATGTTCGAACTCATCTACGAAATGATAATCGGCGCTCACGTGCACTTCCTTACCCGTGTGCCGAGCCCGAAGATAATCATGAAGGCATTCCAGGACATCCATCCCAATATTATCATTGCGGTGCCATTGATCATGGAAAAAGTCTATAAGACACAGCTCAAGCCGGTGGCAGACAGGACAAAACCCATGATGTTCGTTCCCCTGCTTGCCCAGACTATTCAGAAAAAGATACGCAACGGGCTGATTGATGCTTTCGGAGGCCGTTTTGAGGAAGTCATCCTTGGGGGTGCAGCATTCAATCCCGAGGTTGAGGCCTTCTTGCGCAAGATACATTTCCCGTTCACGGTTGGTTACGGTATGACGGAGTGCGGTCCGATTATAACCTACGAAAAATGGTTCAAGGCCCGCAAGAACTCCTGTGGAAAGGCGATTCCCGGATGTGAGATCCGCATCGATTCTTCCAATCCGCACAAAGTGCCGGGAGAGGTGCAGATAAAGGGTGGCAACGTCTTCCTCGGCTATTACAAAAACAAGGAAGAAACCCGCAAGTGTTTTACCAACGACGGCTGGTTCAAGACCGGCGACATGGGCGTGATGGATGCGGACGGATATCTGTATCTGCGCGGCCGTTCCAAGTGCATGATCCTTGGATCCAGCGGACAGAATATCTATCCGGAAGAGATAGAAGCCATCATCAACAATGCCTCTTATGTGGTTGAATCCCTTGTAATTGAGGATGGTGGCGGCCTTACCGCGCTTATCTATCCCGACTACCAGCAGGGCGAAAATGACGGCATGGACCGGGAGCAGCTCGAAAAGCGGCTTGTGGACAGCCTGCCGGAGTTCAATAAACTGCTCCCTGCATATGCCCAGCTGCGAAAGATAGAGCTTATGCCCGAAGATTTCGAAAGGACACCCAAGAAGAGCATCAAACGTTACCTCTACCAGCGGAACAAATGAACAAATTCGACGATAAATACATGAGGATGGCCAAGATTTGGGCCAGTAATTCCTATTGCAAACGCCGCAAGGTGGGAGCCCTTCTGGTAAAAGACAGGATGATAATCTCGGATGGCTACAACGGCACGCCTTCAGGATTCGAGAACGATTGCGAAGAAGGCAATGTTACTAAGCCCTATGTGCTTCATGCAGAGGCCAATGCGATCTCAAAAGTTGCCAAGTCCGGAAACTCTTCCGAAGGTGCTACCCTTTATGTTACGGCGTCTCCATGCATGGAGTGCTCTAAACTGATAATACAGGCCGGCATCACTCGTGTGGTGTATAGCGATGAGTACCGTCTTGACGATGGCATACGTTTACTCAAACGTGCCGGAATCGAAGTGGAAAAAATCGACGTGGAATGAAAAAGTATTCTTCCGTAGCCGTCGCCCTGCTCGGCATTCTGGTGGGGGCTCTGCTGGTGCTGACAATACAAAAAGCATCTGAGAACAAGCGTCTCCTGCGTACCGAATACAGGGACTGGCGAAAAATCAATCTTGTGCTCCAGAGCCTGGATGAGAATTATGTGGACACGGTGAACCGCCGTGCCGTTACCGATGCTGCTATCAGTGCCGCACTCGGCGCGCTCGATCCTCATTCCGTGTATATGCCCCCGGCTGTACTGGAGGAGTCGGAAACGGAGCTTGCGGGTAATTTTGACGGTATAGGAATACAGTTTAACGTTCCCAACGATACTGCCATAGTGCTTGAAGTGATCCCAGGAGGACCATCCGAAAAAATAGGCCTTCAGCCAGGAGACAGGATACTGAAGGTGGATGATCGTAACATTGCCGGCGTCAAATTCCCCCAGGACAGCATGGTACGCAAAATGCGCGGACCTTCAGGTTCGAAGGTTTCACTGACCGTGCTTCGCGACGGAGAGACTGTGCCCTTCGAGATAACCAGAGGCAAGATTCCCATGAACAGCGTGGATGCTGCTTTCATGGTAAGCGACACCACTGGCTATCTTCGTTTGAGCAAGTTTGCACGCACTACGTATCAAGAGGTGCTTGCAGCGTGTTCCAAACTCAAGGGGCAGGGGATGAAGCGGCTCATTTTCGACCTTCGTGACAATGGTGGAGGTTTCTTCGATCAGAGCATCTATCTGGCCGATATGTTCCTTCCAAAGGGAGCTGAAATAGTCTATCTCGAGGGCCGTACCCGTGCGCGTCAGGATTACAGGGCGAGCGGGAAAGGCACGTTGCAAGACATCGCCCTTGACGTGCTGATCAGTGAAGCGTCGGCGTCTTCTAGTGAGATATTCGCCGGTGCCATTCAGGACAATGACAGAGGAGTCATTTATGGACGGCGTTCTTTTGGAAAAGGATTGGTGCAGGAACCCCTGTATTTTACCGACGGAAGCGGGCTGCGCATTACCGTAGCGCGTTATCATACCCCTTCCGGTCGCTGTATCCAGAAACCCTATTCCAGCAGTGAAGACTATGCTTACGACCTTTATTATCGTTATCGCGACGGTGAAATGACCAGCGCCGACAGCGTGAAGGTGAACAAGAACGAAGAGTATCACACTGTGGGTGGCCGTACCGTGTATGGAGGAGGTGGGATAGTTCCCGACGTATTTGTGCCGATAGACACTACCCGTGCATCCGATTTCTATGTCGCATGCAATAAAAAGGCAACCGCCATGCGTTTCGCTTCGGCCTATTTCGACGCGCACAAGGCTGAACTGCAGGGCATCGACAGCTTCCCTGCCTTGGAACGTTATCTCGGTTCCGCTTCGCTGGAGCAGAAATTCCTCGCCTTCGCGGCTGCAAAAGACGGCCTGAGACCGGCCTCCGCCGCGTCATGGAACAGCGAAAAGAATTACATGATGACCTCTGTCCGGGCCCTTGTGGGTCGTTATTCCAAACTGGGCGACGAGGCTTTCTATCACATTTATCTGACAATAGACAATGTATTTCAAACTGTGATAAAGAAATGAAACTTGACGGAAGACGCGAAAGCAGAAATGTGGAAGACCGGCGAGGCATGAGCGGAGGAACCGTGACAGGCCTTAGCCTGGGAGGGGTGCTTATTGTAGGATTGATAACCCTTCTGATGGGCGGCGACCTCGGTGATGTGATGAAAAACGTTGCCGGGTCCGGTGCCATGGGCACGGAAACTGTTCAGAGCAGGGCATTTACCGCTGAGGAAGAAACGCTAGCAAAGTTTTCCAGACAGATATTGGCGAGTACCGAAGATGTCTGGTCTTCTTATTTCAAGGCCAACGGGCTCGGGGCATACCGCAATCCTACGCTGGTGCTCTATACCGATGCCACCGCTACGGGATGCGGCACCGGACAGGCTGCAATGGGGCCGTTCTACTGTTCCTCAGACCAGAAGCTCTATATAGACCTGAGTTTCTTTTCTTCCATGAAAAAGCAACTCGGCGCTGACGGGGACTTCGCCTATGCCTATGTGATTGCACACGAAGTAGGTCACCACGTTCAGAATCTTCTCGGCACACTCGGAAAAGCGCATCAGCAGATGGCCCGAATGAGCAAGGCTGATGCAAACCGCGTGAGCGTTCGAATCGAACTCCAGGCCGATTTCTATGCGGGAGTCTGGGCGCATTACGAAAAACAGATGTTCGGTTCCATAGAGAAAGGAGACCTTGAAGAGGCCATCAGATGTGCTTCCGTAATTGGGGATGATTATCTGCAGAAAAAGGCGCAGGGCTATGCCGTCGAGGAGTCGTTTACGCACGGAACCGCCGCCCAGCGCATGCGCTGGCTCAAAAAAGGCATGGATACCGGCGACATCTCAAAAGGGGATACCTTCAGTCTGAAAGAAAGTCAACTTTAATTTTTTATTTTATGAGTACTATCGTTTATCTTGTCGGTGTTGTTCTTTCGGTTATTGCCGTTCTCGACATTCTCAAAAAACCCATCTCCCTGGTAGGGAAAGTTATTTGTGCAGTTATCGTGCTGGCGACCAGCTGGATCGGTCTCGCCGTTTACTTCCTCTACGCCAAGGACAAACTTACCCAATGGTTCAAGTAGCTTATTGGTGGAGATAAATAGCTGAGGCGAAAGACAACCGGGAGCGCAAGCGACTTGCACTCCCGGCTGTCTATATTACCATGTCGTCTATGCTTTATTCTGTGACCGGCCGCACCGAGAAGCCGCGATTCCGGGGGTCGAGGGCAGTGTTGGATCCCATTGTATTATTCATAAAGAACAGGGAGGAGGCATTGTACGGAGTGGTAAAGGCTGAAAATGGTATGACAGAATTGTACGATAGACGCGCAGATATAGTGATTTTCTCCAAGACTGCGACAAAGTCTCACATGGGAAATGCGGCATTCTTTTCTTTG
>CACXHM010000051.1 GCA_902767465.1 uncultured Bacteroidia bacterium | reverse complement strand
GCGTAATCCACGGAACTCAAATCATAGATATTGAAACGCGTGACAACGTCTTTACGGGTTACAAAAAGATATTGTCCCCCATCGTAAAAAAGGCTATGACGGGGAAGTTCATCGCTCAACCTGTCAAGGGAATGGCCATTGTAACGATACAGGCCACGGGTTGTACTCAGCCACATGGAGCCCATCGCATCCTGCTTGATTTCCAGCACATTCATTAAGGAAAATGCCTCAAGTCCCTGTGGAACACGGCACTCGATGGATCTGGACGGAAACGGAAAACAAAACAAAAGCGCCAGAAATGTAATTATCTCTTTACTAAAGCATTTCATCGGGGCAAAAAAATATAATTCGAACAAATATACAAGTTTTATCGGACAAAAATACAACACTATTTAATTTGTACTTGGTACTTTTGTAAAAGAATAACCAGCACACATTATAATAACATGACCTCCATCCTGAAAAAAGCATTATTGTCATCGCTGATTGCCTCTGCGATTTGCGGCTTCGGGCTTGCAGCCCGGGCCCAGGAGCAAATCAAAGGGACGGTATTTGACGACAACGGAGAAGCAGTCATCGGAGCTGCAGTGTTTTATGAAGGCACTTCAACCTCCGCCTTGACGGACGCAAAAGGAGCCTTCTCCATAATGTTCATAAAGGGGCGCACCCTCACAGTGAGTTGCATCGGCTATCAGGAGCAAAAGATCACCCTTGACAGCAACCGCCCGCTCAACATTGTACTGTCTACCGACACCCAGCTCATTGAAGATGCCGTCGTAATCGGATATGGAACGGTGTCGAGAAAGGATCTTACGGGAGCTGTTTCTTCAATCAAAGCCGAAGAGATCCTTAAATCCGGTTCCACGGACGCCCTCGGTGCACTGCAGGGAAAAGTGGCCGGATTCTCCATCACTTCGCAGTCCGGAGAGCCCGGATCGGGATTCAACATAAAAATCCGCGGCAACAACTCCATCAATGCCGGGACGACTCCCCTTTTCGTGATCGACGGCATGCAGATGGATGTGTCCAGTGGAGAAGTTGCATCATCCTCCTCGACCGGGTATGGCACCTATGACCCGCTGTCTTTTATCAACCCGTCCGACATCGAAAGCATCGAGGTACTTAAAGATGCTTCTGCAACAGCAATTTACGGTGCCCGCGGCGCTAACGGCGTAGTCATCATCACTACCAAGAGCGGTGAGGGCGGCTACGACAAGACTGTCGTAAACTTTGAATCAACCCTCAGCCTTTCGGAAAATCCCAGATACATAGAAATGATGAGTCCGCAAGACTATGTCAACTACCGCTTTGCCCGAGGCGACTATGGTTACGACTCTTTTGCGGACGACCTTGACGGGGACGGACGGAAAGACACCCCGAAAGATGCTTCCAAATTTCAGGGATATGACTGGCAGAAAGAAATGTACCGCAAGGCTCTTACTCAGTCCTACAACCTCTCGGTAAGTTCAAAAGCCGGCGGCAAAACTCAGATCAACACCAGTTTCGGCTACCTCAGCAAAGACGGCCTCATCCGAAACAACGACCATCACCGCTACACGGGTCACGTCAAGATCGACCATGAGATAAACAAGAAGGTCAAAACCGGACTCGTCGTAAACTTCGGACGCACGCTTTCCCACGGCGCAGTATCCTCCGGGGGCGGGTCGCTCGGCAACAGCGGTATCGTGCAGTTTATTTACCTGGAGCGTCCTATCGCCCTATGGTATTCCGGAGAAGCAGATGAGTTCGAGGGTGTGTTCGGCCTTCGCTCCCTGATTTCGGACAAGACATTCCGCAAAACGGTATATGACCGACTCACGGGCAACGCCTACCTGAATTATCAGATAAACAAAGATCTCAGAGCCAACTTCACGGCCTCGGGAGGCACATCCAATTCTGAACTCCTCGAATTCTACTCGACCAATAGCAAATGGGGACACGCGAAAAACGGCGTAGCCAATGACAACAACGTTTCAACCTACAACTACAATGTGTCCGGCCGCCTCAACTACGCACACACCTGGCAGAAAAAGCACCGCTTCGACGCCATGGCCGGCGGGGAGATTACCTATTACAACCTGAGCAAACTCAACCTGAACGTATATAATTTTCAGGATGAAAGCACCGGGGCCTATGATCTCAGCAAGGCATCGGTCATTACAGCCCCGGTGAAAAGCGTAGAGGAGAATGCCAAGATCTCGTTCATTTCACGTGCAAACTACAGCTTCAAACGCCGCTATTATCTCACTGCAACATTCCGTGCGGACGGATCTTCAAAATTCCAGCAAGGAAACAGGGTGGGATACTTCCCCTCGGTTTCCGCCGCCTGGCGCATCGGTGAGGAGCCTTGGGTCAAACGGAACTTCGAAAACATCGATGAGTTCAAACTGCGTTTGAGCGCCGGGGCTTCCGGTAACGACCGAGTGGGAAACTACGCTTCACTTGCCACGATGGGTACGAACTACTACGCGGCCCTCGGAACCGAAGTGATGGGTATGGCCTGGACCAATTCTTCCAACCCGAAACTGAAATGGGAAACCACCTATCAGTACGATGCCGGTATCGACCTTTCACTTTTCAAGGAAAAAATCAACCTGACGGCAGACGTATATTATAAGGATACGCGCGACATGCTATACCTCGCCACCCTGCCCGCCCAGTCGGGATTCACCACCCAGTGGCAGAATCTCGGCCGCGTAGAGAACAAGGGTATAGAAATAGCACTCAACACGCACAATATCGATACCAGGACATTCTCGTGGTCGAGTTCGTTCACTTTCGACCTCTCAAGGAACAAGGTTCTTGATATCGGCGGCATAGAATACACCAATGTCAGCATCAGTTCCGGCCAGCTTACCGATGTCTCACGCATAGTTGTGGGAGAACCCATAGGAATCGGCTGGGGATACGTTTGGGACGGCAACTACCAGCTCGACGACTTCGTTATCAGCAAAGACGGCAGGACATTCCCTTCGGATGCCGTCACCTCCAAAAACATCGACTACTTCAACTATACTCTCAAAGAAGGCATTCCTACCGTTTCCGGAACCACGCCACAACCGGGCGACCGCAAATACAAAGACCTCGACGATGACGGAGTAATCACTACGGCTGACCGCAAAAAGATTTCGGATTCCAACCCAAAATTCGCGGCGGGTTTCGGCAACACGTTCACATACGGGGATTTCTCACTCAACATCTTCCTTGAAGGTGTTTACGGACGCGATATTCTGAACGAATTCAAACTCAGAAGCGAGTCGGGAGCCGTTGGCGGAACTCAAAGCAACAATATTACAAAAGCCGCCTGGTACGGGCACTGGACTCCGGAAAACGGATCCAAAACCTATGCGGCCCTGCGTAACCGAACCAACGCTTTCTGCTCCAGCTACTATGTTGAAGACGGGTCATATATCAGGATCAAGACCATTTCCCTCAACTACAATCTTCCTCGCAATATCGTGAGCAAGCTAAGGCTCCGCAGCGCCAAACTTGGACTCCACGTCGACAACGCATGGTGCTTCACCTCCTACAGCGGCAACGACCCTGACGTGAGTTCCGCCAACGCCCTCTTTACCGGCTTTGACCGTATGTCATACCCCAAAGCCCGCACTTACAGTTTCAGCATCAATCTTGGTTTTTAAATGAAAAGCGGAACTACGATGAAAACATTCTATAATATAACAGTTTCAGCGATTGCAGCCCTGCTGGTGTTCTGTGCCTGCGACAAAGCCGCATTCATTACCAGGGCTCCCTACTCCAGCACATCACCGGAAAAATTCTACGAGAATCCGAGCCAGATGAAGATGGCGCTTACCAGCTGCTATGAAACCATAACTACGCATAAGATTCCCGGCCTCAGCTTCTGCCAGGCAGGTTCATACAGCCAGGGATTGTACTACATTATGAACGCCCCGTCCGACGACATCATCTCAAATGCGACCGCACAGGGCGAAGGCATCGAACTCGAAGACTGCATCCACGATGAAAGTTCGGCCGCAATCCGCAATTTCTGGAAAGTGTTCTTTACAGGTATAAACCGCTGCAACACTGTCCTGGATTACGTTGACGGCGTGAACGGACTCAGCGAAGATGAAAAGACCGTCTATAAGGCGGAAGCGAGATTCCTGCGCGCCTTTTTCTACTATCATCTGGCATGGAACTTCGGTGGAGTACCCATCATTGAAAAGTCCATAACCGCAGGACAGGAACCGAGATCAAGCCTGAAAGACGTTTACGAATTCATCTTCAAAGATCTCGACTATGCCTACAACAACATTCCCGAAGAAGGCGGCATCATCAGCAATATGTCGATAAACCGCTACGTGGTAAGTGCTTACATCGGAAGAATCTGCAATTATCTCGCGGCATGCAAGCGCTACGGCACCGGCGAAGACTTTGTAGAAGAACAGCCTCTTAACAGTTTCGACTGGGTAGATGCGGACGCGATGACCCAAAAGGCCCTCGACAACCTCCGCTATGTTGTCGAAGAGTCTCCCTACGAACTGAACGGCGACTTCAGGCTGAACTTCCTGGAACTCAGCAAGCCCGCCCAGACAAAAGAGTGCCTGTTCATTGCCGAGCAGGCAACCAATGGCGTAGAAGGATACTGGCCTGCGAGCTATTATCTTCCGACCCCGGCCATGGCCACCACATCCGACATCCCGGGCTCATTCGGAGGACGCCACGTGCCTACACAAAAGATATTCTATATGTACAGCACCGACGACCCGCGCCGAGACTGGAACATAACCGGGCGCTACAGCGACGGCTACCGCGAGTTTACTCTCGACGGACACACCTACGCACAGCCCACGTATCAAGACACGATCAAGGCCAGCAACCTGCCTTATCCATACTACACGAGCCCCACGCAGTCATACAGTCCGGCATCGTCATACAAGTGCTGCACCGGGAAATTCCGTCTCGCAAAGGCGACGGAAGTGGTGCATACTTTCAAACAGCACGCCCTCGGCTATCCACTGATGCGTCTTGCGGATGTTTACCTTATGTATGCGGAAGCCATCTGGTTCTCCGACAATGCCCGGGAAGATGAAGCACGCGGCTGGATGGACAAAGTTCTTGAAAGAGCAGCCTCCGACGAAGCAAACTACCTTGCCCTCAAGGCAGAATACCACAACGACGATTTCCTGGAGGAGCTGCTCGAAAGCAGGGCACGGGAACTCTTTATGGAGTGTTCGAGGAAGTGGGATCTCATCCGTTTCAACCGCATCGACGCGGCTATCGAAAACATCGATCCGGCGAGCTTTAAAAACGTTTATCGGGGAGCTCCTCTGGACGAAAAGTATTATGCGGTGAACGATGTCATCGCAGGCCTCTACAAGACTCTCAAACAGAACTGGTTCAACTACAAGATCTGGCTGCCAATCTCCGAAGAGCAGAGAGGCGTCAACAAGAACCTTGTACAGAATGCAGGCTGGTAAACCTCAACAGTCACAATTATGAGAAAAATATACGTTCTATTATTATTCGCTGCGCTTCTGACCTCCTGTAACAGCACGCAAGAGGCCGGATCGAAAATGGGCAAGACCTATACGCTGAAGGGGACCATGCACCTGGATGACTTCGTGTGGTCGGGGGCCGCGGACCTTGGCCTGTACAGTGCCGATGACAACAGAATAGGAAATGCAGAATGCCGCATCGAAGGATGGCAGCGTTCATCCCCCTATGCGGGAGAATCCGCCGCAGAATTCAATGTGTCGGGAATTTCCCCTTCTGCAGAAAAGAAAGAATACCTGGTGTATGCACCCTATTCGAAAGAGACCTTCTATTCTCCCTCGCAGAGGAGGATGTACGACTTCAGGATCCCCAATATACAGACTATGAAAAGACCGGGGGAACCTCCGCTTCCGCCATCGATTGCACTTTCAAAAGCTAACCTTGCGGACGGACTTGAATTCACCCTGGAGCCGCTCACCTCGCTCATCAAAGTGAGCATAGCATCCAACGAATACGAAGGATACACCATCAGCCGCGTGGCATTGTCTGATGACAGCAAGGGAGTGGGACTCGCCGGCAAATACGATTTCAGCATTGACTCCCTCGTCATGTACCGCAGTGCGGGCTTCAGCACAGTCACCACCAACATATCAAAACCCGACACACTGCGAAAAGGAGAATCCCAGAGTTTCTGGTTCTATGTAGCGCCCGGAGACTACTCTACGGTAAACCTTTCCCTCACAATCACCCTCAACAAGGGCACCGCTTCGGTGTCGCTTCCCGTCAACATGCCGGGAATGGTTTGCGAAAAGGGAGGAATCAGCACATTTAATGTGGAAGACCTCAAAACTTCCGACAACAAGGTCGGACCATGGTTCTGTCCGTTCGAAGGCCGTGAACTCCCGGGCCCCGGATACGCATACGGCGACGCCAACACCTACCTTATCCAGAGCAAGAGCGCAGTTTATGCAGGCGGCACTCTCACACCCAATCCCGACATCCCCGACGAGGTGACGATCGACTACCGCCTGAGGGGCAATTACACCAACGGTGAAGCCCCCGAAGGGGTCACATTCGAGTGGGCAAAGGCGGCAGGAAACATATGGGTGCCGCGCAACGACGGCAAGTTCGTGTCCAACCAGTTCTCATTCACAGTGGATGCGGCCAACTACAAGGTTACGGTAAAGAACAACGGATCCACCGCAGGAGCACCTATCCTTCTTATGAAGAAGGGAGACAAGATCCTTTGGGGATGGAGTTTCTGGAACATTTCCGCCGACGGCACCACTCTCGATCCGGTGAAGATCGGAGGATATGAATTTGCTCCTCTCGAAATAGGTATTCACACCAGCAACTACGATGCTTATCTGAAGGGAACGACAGCGGGTCACATGTCCAGGACTGCAAATTACTACCAGTGGGGACGTTTCCTCCCGGTTATGTGGAATTCCTTCCTGAGCGTTGACTGGAGCCACAGCGCCGAAGGACAGGAGGCGGTTTCGGGAGTCGGTAACGTGCTTGGAATGAACGGCCCCTACAAGACTGTTTCAGAAGCAGTTGCGCACCCTGCCGGAGCAATTCTGCATGTAGGATCCGAGCAGATGCCCAAATGGGCCGAAGAAGACCTGTCGGCACTGTGGGGATGCATCCCGGCAGATCAGCCCGGAACAGGCAAAAAGTCGATTTACGACCCTTGCCCAAAAGGTTGGAGAGTCCCCGACTACGATGCAATGAAGGCCGTTGTGGATGCTGCAGGAGAAGAGCCCGTATATGATATGACGGCCGGGCACCTCGGCATCAAGTTAGGATCCACCAATTTCCTCTATCTGGGATACTTTGAAACGGCAAAACCGCTTGCCACCTCATCGGCCAGATTCACCGGAGGAGGAATCGCCGGAACATCCGGTGCCGGATACCCTTCCTATTTCTGGGCCAACTGCATGCCGGCGGAGAACTCCCCTACGGCATACGCATTCCGCTACTACCACAATAATCCAGCGAACGTGCCCTCGGTTGCGACATTCACATCCGCCAACATGGCACCCGTACGCTGCATGAAAGACGACGACAACAGATGAAAAAGATACTTACATGTGCACTCCTGCTCCTGGCCGCGTTGGCGTCCGGGGCAAGGGAAGTGCAGACACTCTCCGACGGCTGGAGCATCAAGCCGATTTCGCAGAACCAGAAATACCAGCAATATACGCCGGTGACCCTGCCTCATACATGGAACGCGGAGTACATTGAAGGAACGTTTGAGTATAACAGGGAGACGATGGTTTACCGCCGAAATCTTCCAGTCAGCGGCCCCGGAAGACGTTTCCTGTATTTCGAGGGGGCGAATTCCGTTTGCCAGGTATTTGTGAACTACCATTATGTGGGAGAACACAAAGGAGGCTACACGGCTTTTTGCTTCGAAATAACCCCATGGCTCAAGGACGGCGACAACCTCATTGAAGTATGGGTCAGCAACGCCTGGAGGCCGGACGTTATCCCGCTCATAGGAGATTTCAATGTCTGCGGAGGCCTGCACCGTCCGGTGCATCTTATAAAGACTGCCGACGATTGCATCGACCCGCTGTTCTATGCTTCTCCGGGAGTGTTTGTCGTCCAGAAGGAAGTCAGCGCGGAGAAAGTCTCCTTCGACGTGAAGACCCTTGTAAACAGCAAGGATCCCGAGGGACTTGCCCTCAAACTCACCATCCTTGATCCGGACGGAAAACAGGTGGCGGAAAGGGAGTGCAAGGCATCTGCGTCGAGCGTGGAAAGTTTCACGCTCGACAGGCCCGCCCTGTGGGACGGGCTCGGCAAGGCTGCCCTGTACACCGTTACCGCGGAGCTCTGCCGGAACGGAAAGGCAGTTGACGCCGTGAGCGTGCAGACGGGATGGCGCAGCCTTGCGGCAGATGCCGACAGGGGCATCATCCTCAACGGCAGGCCATATCAGGTGCGCGGTGTATGCCGCCACGAAGACTTTGCAGGCCGGGGAAGCGCCCTTCTTCCGGAAAACTACGAAACCGACTTCCGCCTCCTTCGCGAAATCGGTGCAACAGGCATACGTCTCGCCCATTATCCTCACGCAGAAAGGGTTTATGATTTTGCCGACAAAGAAGGGCTGCTCGTCTGGACTGAAATTCCCTGGTGCGGTCCGGGAGGTTTCCAGTTCACAGGTTTTGTGGATTCTCCGGAGTTCAGGCACAACGCAAGCGAGAACCTGAAAGAACTCGTATGGCAAAAATTCAACCATCCCTCCATCTGCTTCTGGGGCATATTCAACGAAATAATCTACACCGACGGAAAAAGATTCACCGACTACGGCAACCCGGAACCGTTTGCCCGCGAACTTGGGAAAATGTATAAGGAGCTTGATCCCAGCCGCCTCACCTGCTTTGCCACCTGCGAAGATGAGAGCCATTACCTTGGGATAGCCGACCTGGTTGCCTGGAACAAGTACTTCGGGTGGTATGAAAGGGATATGACACAGGCGGAAAAGTTCTTTGACGATCTTCACGCCAACTCTTCTCCCTATCCGGTGGGCATTTCGGAATATGGAGCCGGAGCATCCATAAACCATCATCAGTGGCCGATAGACCGGATGAAGGCTTCGAAAGGCACCTTCCATCCCGAAGAACGGCAGTCTATCGCCCACGAAGACAACTGGGCCATAATAAAGGCCAGGCCATGGATGTGGGGGACCTTTGTATGGAATTTCGCCGATTTCCGTTCGAACGTGAGGCGCGAAGGGGATCTTTTCGGAATGAACGACAAGGGTCTGGTCACCTACGACAGGAGCGTGTGCAAGGATGCTTTCTACTTCTACAAAGCCGAATGGAACCCCGAACCCATGGTCTATATCTGCTCACGCAGATGGACCGAACGGACCGAAGCAGAAACCTGCGTACGTGTTTACAGCAACCAGCGTAAAGCAACGCTGTATGTGAACGGCGTCAAGATCGGCGAACGCGTCAACGACGGCATGAGCCGGTTCATTTGGGCGGGAGTCACCCTCCGTAAAGGAGATAATGAAATCAAGGTTGTCGCCGGAAAAGGCAAGAAAGCAATCAGCGACAGCTGCAAATGGACACTAAAATGAAAAGAATCATCATCGCGGCCTGCCTGGCCGCATTGTCAGCATGCACGGCTGCCCTTCCCGAGAAGGCAGGCGAACAGAGCGAAGCCCGGCTTTCCGGCGAAACGCTGTTCAGCTGCACCATGCCCAAGACCAGGGTTACCCTGGGAGACAAGAATTCGGAAGGGTACAAGCTTTTCTGGGAGAAAGGAGACGAACTGATGGTTTACGATGAGGCCGGGGCAACCCTTGGCACCGCCGTTCTGGTGAGCGGACAGGGGTCTTCCACGGCAACTTTCTCCATTCCCAAGGCAATTGAAAAAGGCACAAAGGTCCGCCTTGTTTACGGATCGACAAATGTCGCTGAAGAACAGAGCAAGATATACCATACCGACTATTCCTTTGCCACCATGGCGGAATCCGACGGTCTGGTTACCGTGCAGGAGGGTGCTTCCGACGCCGTTTTCAAATACAAGACGAGCGTGATCAGGGTCAACGTAGCGTCAAGTGAACTCGCCGGAGCCAAAATCGCATCGGTGATCCTGCGCTGCGAAGGAGCCGAACTCAGCAGCAGCGGCAAGGACTATGTCCGGCTCACACTGCAGGACTCGCTTGTTCTTTCATCCACTCCCCAACAGCTGGTTTTCTCGGCTCTTCCCGCAGACCTGACCGGCAAGGAAGTGCTGCTCGCTTTCCGGGTCAAACCCACAAGCGGGAGCGGATTCAATCTGCCGATAAGCTACAACGGCAGGGCCCTGCAGGCAGGGACAGTGAATTCCTTCGAGATTCCGGCTCTGTCCGAAGATCTTTGTTCTCCCTGGTATGAACCCCACGATATCCGGATGAAGGAAGTCCCCACTTTTGCCTACGGAGAAGCCAACACTTTCCTCATCCAATGCAAAAACGGAGAAACATACAAAGGAGCCAAATATGACCCGGATCCCGACATTCCTGGCAGCGTGGCCATCAGCATCAAGGCCAGGGGCGACATCTTGAAAGTCACCAATCCGAAGGGAGCCACTTTCGAGTGGGGCACTTTCGGCGAGGGCAAGATCTACACCATGCGTACCATCGGATATGCTGAGTCCGGCGTTGATCCAACCAAATACTCATTCAGCTACGACGGGAACTACACGGTTACCGTAACCAATGACGCCGCCTTTGCCGGCACCCCCATCCTGGTAATGAAGAAGGGCGGAAAAACTCTGTGGGCATGGAGTTTCTGGAATGTAGCCGCCGACGGCACACGTTTCGGCAGCGTAAAAATCGGGGATTACAACGTGGCCAACATGGACATTGGCCAGGCCACAACGCAATATGCGACCTGGGCGGCAAACGCCGATCCCGTGCAGCGCACCGTACACCGCTACCAGTATGGACGTCCCTGGCCCGTTTTTTACAACCAGGTAGTAACCCTTCATTTCCCCGACAATACTCAAGAGGGGAACATTCCCGTCATCTGGGGCCCTGTCACGCTTGAAGAATTCATGCAAAACCCCGTGGGCATAATTGCAAACAAGACTCCCGGTACCGAGCTGAGCCCATACTGCAGCGACAACTCGCTCGCCAAGGCATGGGGAGCATGCGGCAACGAAACCGGCATAAAGGCTGTGTTCGATCCCTGTCCCAAGGGGTACCGCGTCTGCGACAGGGCTGTTTACCAATACCTGGTAGGTGCAAACAAAAGCTTCGAGACCAATGCCAATTATCCCGGATTCTACGACATCG
This sequence comes from uncultured Bacteroidia bacterium, assembly GCA_902767465.1. Lineage (GTDB taxonomy): Bacteria > Bacteroidota > Bacteroidia > Bacteroidales > UBA932 > Cryptobacteroides. Next base: position 6,437 of record CACXHM010000051.1, on the reverse strand, counting down.
CTTCGGGAAGTCTCTTCCTCAGGTGCCTCTATTTCTTTGCCAGGACAAAAGAAGCGGCCGGGAAACTGCAGATGGACGGAGCCACGGGCACTACCATAACATGGTCCAACTTCAGCGCCGGGCCGAATACCAATTCCGCTTCCGCTCTGGTGCTTAAACCCTCGGAAGTGGCCTTTTCGGCGGCACAGCAGAAAGCAGTCTGCGCGCCGGTACGATGCATGGTCGACGAACTTAACCGCTAACAGGAGGACATGAATATGAAAAAGACTACCTTATTGCTCGCATGTGCCCTTCTGGCCCTCTGCTGCGGCAAAGAAGAAAAGAAAACCCCGGGTGTTGAACTCGACACCTTTACCATTACCTCTCCGCTTACCAGACTCTCCATGGGACAGGCCACAGCAGAGAGCTATCCCATCCTTTGGAATGAAGAAGACCAGGTAAAATTCTATAACACCGTCAATATCGGTTCAATCGGAACCGCGAGCCTTGAAAGCGGAGCCGGCACTCCTACCGGCACGTTCAAGCTTGCAAGGCCGCTCGACGAAGGCCTGTCGGTACGTGCAGTTTATCCTGCAGACAGAATGATGTCCGGGAAAAACCGGCTTGACCCTTCCCAGAGCCAGGCCGCAGCCGGAGCGTTCAACATGTCACGCTACTCCTACTGCTGGTCGGACGTGTTTGAAAGCGGCAAGACTTCCACCATCACACTTCATCATGCGATGGCATATCTGCGCATCGTGCTCAACGCCGGTTCCATGGAAGGATTCATCCTTTCAAAAGTCGGCTTCACGTGCGAAGGACAGAAGCTGGCCGGAGGCTACAAATACGACTATAACGCCGGGGCGCTTGCAGCAGACAACGATGCTTCGGCCAAGGTGGAGGTTTCCCTCGAACAACCGGCCGTGCTGGGTTCGGGCCCCACGGAAGTATGGCTCGCTCTGTTCCCCTGCACGCTCGAAGGCAAAAGCGCGGTTCTCGACCTCGAGATCGCTCCGGAAGAAGGAGCCCTTCCCTCAACTCAAAGCATCTCCATTACAGCACATGACATGCTCGCCGGAGGCGTAACAACCATAACTGTTTCGGATCTTGAAAATGCCGACATAGAAAAGGGGGATCCCAATGCAACAGTCGAATACACCACCGTGGCCATGAACTTCAAGGCGCAACCAAATGATCCGTTCAAAGAATATCAGGCACGCACCGCAGCCGGAATGAACCGGATGGACAAAATCCGCGACGGATTCTCCAACCAGGACAAATGGGGCGGCTACGACGGAATCAAACCGAATTCGTACATCAGCACCAACACCAGCGGATTCTGGCGCACCGGACGCTGGCACGACCGCATCGTGATGGTGGATCCCGACGGCAACGTGGCGGTACTGCGCGGAATGAATTACCTGCTGCCAGAGCCAATGTGCGCATCTTCAACTCCCACGACACAGGCCATCTTTGAAGCAAAATACAAAGATATGAACGTGTGGGCCGCAGATGCTGCTTCGATGCTGCATGGTGTGGGATTCAACATGTATATGGTAGGTCCCAGCATCGCCAGGGATTACCGGTTCCAGTCCAGAAGCGGATACGGAGTCACCGAAGCCATGGACGAAATCATGCACAATCCTTCGCAGGGGAACTGCCTGAGCCAGGTGGAGTGGTTGAATTTCCTCATCCAGTTCTGGTGGGACTATAAGAACCTCTACGATAAAAAGGATCCCTCGTCATCTTCGCCATGGCCCTCCATAATGTTCGATCCGGGCTATCTGGATTACATCGACGAGATAGCCAGAACCGCTATTCCGAAGTTCCGCGAGAGCAAGCATTTCATCGGTTACTATTCCGACAATGAGCTCAATTTCGACAGCACCGGCAGCAGAACCACAAAGAAGGCCACTCTAAAGAATTTCCTTGCCCTGAACGCCCTCAGCAAAGAAGCGGATGCTCCCAGGTATCTGTCCTATGCATATAATTGGGCCATAAAGTGGATGCAGGACAATTATGGCACCACCACCTACAATGCCTCGATGGAGAGTGCATTCATGGGAGCGGTTGCAGATTACTACTACCGGACAGCTTCCGAGGCAATCCGTCGCTACGATCCCAACCACCTGTACATGGGCTCCCGTCTGCATGCCGACGACAAGTTCAATCCGGAAATACTGAAGGCCTGCGCAAGATATTGCGACGTGATATCAATCAACTACTACACGAACCTGTTCGAGCCTGACGTGGATTATTTCGAGACCACGGTGAGGACCAACTGCGGAGAAAAGCCCTTCATCATTACGGAATTCTATGTCAAGGACATGGTTTCCGATTCCAAATATGTGAATGAGGGAGCCGGCGACTTCGTGGACAGTCAGAAAGCTCGCGGCCTTTGGTACTCCAATTTCTGCATCAGGCTGATGCAGACCCACAACTGTGCCGGTTGGCAGTGGTTCAAGTTCTACGATGACTGGTATGTGAACGGATATGTTAACAAGGGCATCTTCCGCTACGACGAAACCGGGCTCTATACCGACTGCACGGATCTGATGAAACAGCTCAACCGCAACACCTATCAGATCCTGTCCTATTTCACCGATCTGGATTACACCCCTCAGGATCCCGGAACCCCTGATCCGGAGGGCACCGGAGAGGGATTCGATGCCGGAACGCTACCTGAAGTTATATGGGAATAATCATGAAAAAGCATTATTGGATTATTATCGCACTGTGTGCGCTTGTGATTACGGGTTGCACCCCCGCAAACGCCGACAACCATAAAAAAGAGGATCCGGAAGAGAAGGTTGACCCGGAAGGTCCCGACAATCCGGACAACCCAGATAACCCCGACAATCCCGACGGACCGGACCAGCCAGACCAGCCAGACCAGCCGGACCCTGAGCCCGAATTCGAACCCGGGAGCGGCAATGCCGGAGACCTGGATATTTCGGACGAGAATCTTCCCGGAACCGGATATCCTTCCTTCGAGGATGCCTCGGACGAAGACATCTACTGCGCAACCTATCCCCTGCCGGATCCTCTCGTATTCAATGATGGATCAAAGGTTTCGACATCGCAGGAGTGGAATTCGAAGCGCAGGGCAGAGATCTTGAAAATTTTTGCCGACAACATGTTCGGAGACATTCCTCCCAAACCCGAAGGACTTCACTTCAAGGTGCTCTCGGAAGATGCCACAGTTTATAACGGACTCGGCACCAGAAAAATAATCCGTATCTTCCTCGATGCCTCGGAGGAACACTGGTTCGATGCCATGCTGCATCTTCCCAACAGCGGCGAAAACATCCCGGTATTCGTTTTCCTCAATCATGTGGGGAATGAAGTCACACTTGCCGCGCAAAAGAGCCGCTGGCCTTTTGACATGATTATGCAGCGCGGATTCGGAGTGATAACCGCATGGCACGACGAAATCGACCCGGACCCTAATCCCGCTGCCGGCGAAGACGTGCACGGACCGTTCTCCCGCGGAGTACGCTCGTGGTATGCAAAAGGCTGCAACTGGGGTGCTCTCGGAGCCTGGGCTTGGGGAATGAGCAGGCTGATCGACTATCTGGAAACTGAACCCCGGGTAGGCAAAGACCGCATTTGCTCTCTCGGCCATTCAAGGACCGGCAAGACTTCTCTTTGGGCTGCAGCAAACGACTCACGTTATGCTATCTGCTTTGCTAACGGATCAGGTTGCTGCGGAGCTGCCATCTCGCGCCGCCCCGACGGCAAGAATTTCTACACGAGCGCTATGAACCAGTATTATTATCACTGGTTTACGCCGAAATTCTATGATTACTACACCGTCCCCGGCACTTTCCCGGCAGAACAGCATTGGCTCGCCGCATTGACGGCGCCAAGGCCGATATATTTCGGCTGCGGAGACAGTGAATCCTACGATGCCCGGCTTGAATGGATAACCGCCCTGAGGGTCTCCCCTGTTTATGCCCTGTTCGACAAGGTCGGGCTTCCGTCAGGAAGTTTTCCTCCTACCGACAAACCGGTCAACACCGGAACAGTCGGCTTCCATCACAGGACAGGAGGCCACGATGTAAAGGATTTCGACTGGAACGCCTATATGGATTTTGCATCGTATCACTTTGGATTATGAGCGCTATGAAAAAATATTTCCCCATACTTGCGCTTTGCGCCATAACCTCCTGTAACGTAGCGGAATACGATGTGCCTTCAAATCCTTCTTCAGTAGTTGATCCCGAAGGGGAAACCCTGTTCCACGGAACCGCATTTTCCGGCACGAAAATGGCCATCGGAGAAATCGACGGGAATCATTACAAAGTGCTTTGGGAAGAGGGAGACGTACTCACGGTAAGCTCCGCCGAAGACGGATCTGTGCTCGGAGAGGCAACCATAGTGTCAGGAGCCGGATCGCCCGAAGCCGATTTCAGCATGCCCGGCACCATCGCCGACAGCACACGCGTAGTGCTCGCTTACAAGGAGTTGTCTGTGCCCGCAGAACAGACACGGAGCAACGCCGAAGACAAAGGCCTCATTGCAGCCGCAGTTTCCGACACTGTTTATATCTACAAGGGACAGAGCCAGGCATTCAGCATGAAGCACAGCGAGGCCGTTGTAAAAGTGTCCGTCAGCGCAGATGAAGAGTTCGAAGGAGCAAGCCTTTCCGCTGTTATTTTAAGAAGCGAAGGTCCGGCCCTTTCCGGCGAAGGAGATTATGTGCGGGTTTCCCTTGAGTCTCCTGTCACCCTGAGCTCTTCCCAGGCAGCTGAGATATGGTTTACTTCTCTTCCTGCGGAGGCGTCATCAACGCCCCTCTATGTCGCATTTGAGATTCTGAGCAACGGAACTCCCTTTACGGTTCCCGTAGCTTTTGACGGAGCATCACTTAAAGCAGGGAAGGTCAATCCGTTCAAGGTTGAAGGGCTCAAGCGCTATATGAATGTCCCCTGGTTCAAGTCATTCGACCTGCGCGGGATGCCGGGTATCGACTTTGCCTACGGCGACGCCAACTGTTACTTTATCCAGTGCAAGAACGGTTCTACCTATCCCGGGGCAACCTATACCCCGAATGATGCTGTCCCCGACGAAGTTGCGGTATCCTATCGTGCGCGAGGTGATTTCCGCAAGGTGGTCATCCCCAAGGGAGTGTCCTTTACCTGGATGAAACTCGGAGAAACCGATCCTGCCACAGGAACCGGAAAAGGCAATATCTATACAATGCGCACCAACGGATATGCCGCCAGCGGGGTAGATCCTACAAAGTTCAGCATCTCTGTAGATACCGACCGCTGCGAAGTAAAAGTGAAGAACGATGGAGCCTATGCCGGTGCGCCGATTCTGCTGATGGTAAAAGACGGAGCAGTGCTTTGGGCCTGGAGTTTCTGGAACATTGCAGCAGACGGAACGTCCATCGACCCAGTCCTGATTACCAATGCCACCGGCAAACAGATCATTACAATGGATATCGGACAGGCAACCCGAAACGGAGCCCTCTGGGGAGCAAACTCCGATGCCCTCTACAGGACGGTTTACAAATACCAGTGGGGACGTCCGATTCCGGTCCTCTGGAATTCGGTTACCACCCTTGACATCCCCGGGATTCAGGAAGGCAACATCCCTGCAGTAGTCGGGCCGCTGAGCCTGGAGGACTCAATGAAATATCCGGCATCTCTTATTGTCGCGTCTTCCGAAAGCGGGAAAAGTATAACAGACTGGCTCAATTCGTCGCGAGGGGATCTCTGGGGCAACAACTCCACCGACCTGTCAACGCTCGGCACCAAAACGGTCTTTGACCCCTGCCCCAAAGGGTACCGTGTCTGCGACAGGTTCACGCTGCTCAACATTGTCCGCAACTATGCAACCGACTGGGAGATTGTCTCCGGCGACGGATATGCATTCCACAGCGTGACCTACCCGGAAGGCAGCGACCTCTGGCTGCGTTCCGGCTACTGGAAAGCCACCACCGGCACCTCGTTCGAGAAGACTTCCGTCACGGGCAACGCTCCCGGCACGGGAGGCACCAACGGTTTCTGGTGGACCAACCTCTGCCAGGAAGACAGCGACCTCTACCCTTCGGTTTATGTGGCAGCCGGCAACAAAAACCTTGCTTTCAACGACAACTGGTCTGCCTGCAACAAAGCATTTGCAGCCTCCGTGAGGTGCGAAGTGGATACGACATATAGATAATCAATAATCGGATAACCAACCTGTGCCAGGGCGACGAAGACGCTTATCCCTCATTTTGCGCAGCAGACAGCGGTGAAACCATCGGGTTCAATGACGGCAGCAATCGTGGTAAAGCCTTCGCTGCATCCGTCCGCTGTCAGGTTGACGAAGACAATAGATAACATTTTTCGTTTCATCATTTTTGTGGGGCCGGCGGTTTTATACCGTCGGCCCTGCTGCTTTCTGTCTTCGGGCCACCAATTATTACTGATCGCCAATCTATTCTGTCACAGCATTTTAAACTGTTT
>CACXHM010000050.1 GCA_902767465.1 uncultured Bacteroidia bacterium | reverse complement strand
GGAGGAGAATTCCAGCGTAAGTTCGATCTTGTGCGCTGGGGAGTATGGTATGAGCAGACCCTTGCAAGTACAAACAACGCGAAACTTCGGGAACGCATCAAGCGCTGCCACCGTTTCTATCCTATACCTGCCACCCAGTGCGCGCTTTCTCAAGGCGCACTGTCCAATGATGAATACGTGGCTGAAGGAATGTAAAATCGATGAGTATGAAAACTGTAAAGATAATACTTATTGCGGCAATGGCTGTTTTGATCGGCTCTTGCTTAAAGCCTTATGAGGAAAACTGGTACCTTGCCGTGGACTACGAGACCATAAATGTAAGCTATGACAAGGAGACTGTTCCGGTCACGGTTTACTGCTCTGACAAATGGACGGCAGTCTTAAAGGAAGGCGCCGAATGGGCCGCTTTGGACAAGAGTTCCGGCAAAGGTGTTACCACCATCCATGTGCTGTGCGGAGTCAACAGGGGCCTGTCAAGGCAGGCTACTCTCCAGATCAGCAGCGGAGATCTCAATAAAGAGATACAGATAACACAGGCCACAGGTATAAAGGACGCTGCCATACTGTTCGAGGATGGTAAACTCGAGTATCCTTCCCTTGCCTGTGCAGGCACCACGAATCTGTTCAGTAATCTGCCGGAAGATTATATCGAATCTCTGGAACCACAGATAGAATATGCAGGCTCCCAGACAGACTGGATTTCAGACGTGACTATTTCGCAGGAATCTTCATTACTGCCCGAAGAATCCGGAGTCCCTGGAGGGCGCAGCCGGGAATTCGGATTCCGGCTGGCATCCAACGTCAGCGGCGAAAGCAGGCAGGCATACATAGTGGTGAGCGTAGCAGATACTTTCACGGACAGCGTCCTTGTGGTCCAGTCCGGCGAAACTGCTTACCTGCGGGTGCAGGAGCAGGACCTTGTGTCCAAGGACGGAGGAGAACGTAAACTCGACATTGAAAGCAATTTGGGTAGAGAGCTGTCCAAAACCACAATAACTGTGAGGTATCTGGCAGGAGAAGATTTCATTTCTGCCGAAGCAATATCGTCTGGCAAGCTTGTCTATATGGTGGCACCCAACACTACAACATCCCGACGCAAAGCAGTTTTGGATTTGCTTTATACTGCGTTGGACGGCACTCCACTGTCTGCCAGCGTTACAGTTGATCAGAATGTGGAAGTGCAGCAGCGGGAGATTTCCTTTGGAGATCTTCGCAGCACTTATGCGGAAGGTGGTACATACTCCTCTGATGAGGCTCACGAGGACTATCTTCTCGGTTTGATAATCGGAGAAGGAGGCAATCCCAATATGGACCAGAACCTGAATTACGGAACAACTGTCGACGGCCTCGCAGCCAACCGTGACAAAGGCAACGCAAACAATATCTACACAACGGAGAACGACAGGACCAATTACGTGGAAAGCCTTGACGGAAGCCTTGGATTCCGGATTAAGTATGCCGATGCAGAAGACAATTTGCTCAAGCGGGGAGACAAAGTGAAGATTTATCTCGGCGGGGTGCGGATAATTAAAGAAAGCGATCCTCTGCGTTTTACCATCGCCAATATCGACAGGGTGGTGGTAGAAGAGACTGGGGTTGCCCTCCCGGTCAAGAGCAAAACTGTTGGTGGTCTTTCAGATGAAGATATTTACACCTGGTGTACCCTTCAGGATATGGAATTCCAGATAAAGAGGGGAGGATACACGAACGTCCGCGAATACGACGCCATACTCAACCCTGTCAACGAGACACTTCCTGTTGCAACCAACCAGGCTAGAAGAGCAAAGGACGGCGCAGCCAATCTCCTCTACGATAAAGACAACAACGGAATCTATATGCTTGTGAATATGAATTGCCCCTGGCGTTGGGATCCCTCTGCAAAAAAGAAAAAAGCTGTCCCGCAGGGGAAAGGCAGTCTGTCCGGGATCATAGTGCATCAGGAGATGGAGCGTTGGGGAGGCAATATCGGACGTTACAGCATCCGTCCTTTCGACGAAGGCGACATTGCCATTTCATCGGCCGCTGCATCTTCCTGGAGAGACCTTGTTGAATGGAGCTTTACCAAAAAAACCTGGAGCGTCGGAGCTTACTCCTGGAATGGCAATACGGCCGCAACAGGAGGCTATTATTCCACGAAAACCACCGATCATTACTATCAGGAAGTGCTGAACGCAACAGAAGCCTCCGGTATGACCAACAATACCGGCGACGTTGCCAGACTATATAGCGAGAATCTCGATTTCCCCAAGGGAAAGACTTCAGAGACTTATCCGGTCGTTCCCGCATGGGGTTATCGCGGCCTTGAGGTGTCGGATCCAATTACCAGCAGCATTTCGAACAATGTGGATCAGGGTTTCGGTATGTCCGCAGGGTCCGTAATAGAATTTCTTTGCAACTATTCCGGATTCTATGAGTGGGATGCTGCCGGCAACTGGACCGGAGAAACCAAAGGAATCGTTGCCGAATTCAGTACGGCAGGCATTGGCGGAAGCGAGGCGGCTCTCAGCTTCTCAATTGCCGGTGGCCAATTCAACAGGGCGAATGCAAATAACATTTCCTGGACCTACAGTTCCTCTTTCCCGATAGATTGGGCGGTTGAATATGCTGTTTCTGAAAACGGAACTGATTTCGGCACTTGGCGCAGGGCTGTCAATGCCGCCACAGGAAAGGACAGCTTTGAACTCCGTTCCGTGCCTTTCTGTGTTTCGGAAACAAACGCAACGGTACTCGATTCCTTCCATAGCAGCGCAATAGGTAAACCTTGCTATACCAACAGTGATTGGGGCTTCGGACTCGTGCCATACCGTTTCGTGCTACCTTCAGAAGTACTCGGAAAAGCAAAAGTAAAACTGCGCCTTGTCCCTGCCAGCACCAGAATGGCAGAATGGAATTACGGTGCTTCCAACTGGAACAAGGGACAGACATATCAGGGACACAGAATTACGCAGACATTTGAATATAGCGGTATTCAGGGCGGCGCTCTGTGTCTGGAAGACATCCTCGTTCAATATAAATAACGGAAGGTTATGAAAAAGGATTTATTATTGATACTATCTCTGGGTCTTGCGGCTTGCTCTGCATTCGACGATGCAGAATATGCCAAGCTTGTTGAGCTGGCTCCGGCATCCAAGGAATATTATGTGGACAAAGCCGGTGGTACGGCGAGCGTGAAGATTTATTCCAACGGGAAAGTGAATGTCCGTGCACTGAATGATTTTTCCGATTTCTGTACAATCGACAAGATGTCGTTCAAGGATGACGGCGAACTGCTTCTTGAATTCCAGCCCAATGACGGTTTCCGCCGTATGGCGAAACTTGAGGTATCCCTTGAAGGAGAGTCGGCAAAAGATACGGTGTATGTGCGACAGTACGGCGACGAGCCGTACCTGGAGTGCGCTGCACCATACAAAAATGTAAGTGGCAGCGGCACTGATGTTGCAGAATTCGAGATAGGAACCAATGTGCCTCTGGACGATCTCAACACAAAAGTTACTTACATCAGCGGCGGAAAAGACTGGATACGTTCCATATATTCTGAGCTCGGTATGATGGTGGCCGAGACTGCTGCGAGTTCCGTAGATCATACCAGCAAAGCACAGATATCCATTTCTTACGTGGATGGCTGGGATGTGATATTTAACGTGAATTTATACGTCACGAGTTCGAATAAAGACGGTGAATTCGGTTCCAGGATAAGTTTCGGCCAGGCACGCTCATATGCAGGAGCCGGGAAAATCGAAGATGACGTCTTTATTGAGGGGGTTGTGGTGAGTGATTTCCACAGTGCCAATATGGCGCTCAATCCTAGCGTCAATTACGACAAGGTGGATATATCCCAGAACAAGCGTACTGCTTACATACAGTCTTCCGATGCTTCCATGGGCTTCCGCCTCTTGTTTTCCAATGCCGATGACAATATCCTGGCGCGGGGAACAAAACTGTCGCTTTCGCTGACAGGGCTTACGATTGTCAAGGAAAATGATCCCGAGCGTTATACCATAGAAGGAATCGGGGGAGAGAATATGGTGGGCAGCGAATCCGGCGATTTCATCGTGAGCAAGGAGAAAACGATCTCGGAACTGACTGACGATGATATATTCACTTTCGTCGCATTGAAAAACACGGAGTTCGTTTACAAGACCGGGGCCTATGCCAATGTATATGAAAATTACACCCTGGCATCGCCCGTGAACTCGATGAACAGCGGCAACAACAACCGGCTCGACGGTTGGGCCACGCTTCTGATTGATGACAGCGGAGAAGGAATATATGCTCCGATCAACATGCTGTGCCTCTGGAGGCGTTCCGGAAACGGCGTACCCCAGGGCAAAGGCTTCACGGAGGGGATAATTGTTTCTGAACCGATGTCCCGTTATGGCGATGTGGGGCCTTATCAGATCCGCGTGCTGGACGAAAGCGGCTTCCGCCAGGAGTGGAACGGTGAATCAGCTTACAGAGAATTTGCAAAGTATGACGGTGCCCCTTATCAGTACCGCTATGGCCAATGGGCCAAAATAAATCCTAAATATGCCGATCCTGGCACGGTTGAGACGAGACTGACCAATACTGTGATACCTTCCGATGACCTGGCTGAAGGTCACACGTTGCCGAATGTGGAGATGTTCATTGAAAACCATTCGCCCGGTGACGGAAACTGGCCCATGAGCAGCGTCAATTCATATTCGAACCTCACAGGAGAGGAAAAGGGGATTGTCCCGAGTTCCACCCCTGTTTCGGATTATCGCAAGGCTCTCAGCCTCGCAACTGAAATAAAGGGCTGGTATGATTGGGAGGATGGCCGTATAACCGGCTACAAAGGTCTTCGAATGGAAATGTCAACAGCCGCACTCAGCGGTTCTATGATGTATGTTCACTATGCCTTCGACGTGGGTGCTATCAGTGCGGCGACTTCCCAGTTTTTCCCTGCCCACTGGTGCCTGGAATATTCCATTGACGGAGGGAACAGCTATACCCTCTGCAAGGACAATGTCACCGGGAAAGACTATGTGCATCTTCGTACTCTTCCATGGTGGGACATCACTCTGGGTGGCATCAAATACTTCACGAGTTCCTCCTGCGGCCTTGGAGCCACGCAGCACGTGGCGGTTCTTCCTGCAGAAGTGTTCGGAAAAGAGAAATTGCTTATTCGCATCCGCCCCTATGACAATGTGATGGCAGTATTCCCCATAGAGTGGGATGGCAACAGTGAACACGGAACAGTGGAGCACAATACTACTGTGAAGGCAACCAAAATCAATTTTGAATGCATAAATATAAGATACAGATAGTAATAGCGCTCATTCTGGCCTTCTCTGCCTGTGGGCAGGAGAAAAAGGCCGGCGGGGATTCGTATGAAGGAGTTAAACTCGAACTTAAATTCCCGCAGAGTGACATCTTTGGCTGGAATTCGCAGGTTAAAGCCCTTGTTAACGGAGTTGCCTGCGAAGTGAGACTTAAGGATGGTCAGCCCTATGTGATAGCGGAACCAACTGAAGACGGCCGCTATGAGTTGACCTTCCCGGCGGAGGCATATTCACGCTCGCGGTCATATTTCATACTGCCGCCTGCCCAGTTTGCTGACGGCAAAGACGCCTCGGCATTGTTCTATCCTCATATAGGCTTTGCCGAAATCTCGGGAGAGTCGGCGGAAGTGCAGATGCAGGCACTCCTCTCCGTGCTGAAAGTATCCATTAAGGGCTCTGCACCGGTTATGTCCGTATATGCAAGTTCCAAGGACAATTCTTCGCTCAGCGGCACTTTTAAACTTAACCGCAGTACAGCATCGCTTTCTGTTCTTGATTCTGCACCAGCACTGGATTTTACCGTACTCAATACCGCCGGAAGCGGGAATGGGCTTGAAGCATCCATTCTCTACCTGGCGATCCCTTCCGGGAGGTATGATTCCGGCATTGAAGTTCGTGTCACTGATTCTTCCCATCATGCCTGTATCGTAAATACCGGGGCCGTATCGTTGGCTGCCGGCGAAGTAAAAGAACTGCTTGTGGACTTCGGGACAGTCTCCGACATACTTTTCGAAGAGCACTTTGACAACTGTGCGTGGGGTGGAGACATTATTGCGGGGACCGGCGGCTACGGCCCGTCTGCCGGTGAGCAAACCCCTTCCAGCTCCAGCGCGAAGGGCAGGGAAGTGGCCTATATACCCAAAGATGCCGGTTCGCCTGGAACGCCATTTTTTGAAACAGACGATTACAATACTCCTCCTGCGTCCAGCTCCAGCCTGAATGTGTCCAGGGATCTGTTGGCCAATATGGGTATCCTGAATTGGAACAAACTGTATTACCTCAGAGCCTATAGGGGATATATCGGCTGCGACGCATCGCTTGGCTATGCCAACAGGCCCATTGCGTATTTCCCTACTATGCCTTTCCGTCCCGTGAAGGCTGAAGTCTCACTCAGGATATGTACCGAGCCGGGATGCGAGAGCGATTTTGACATTTTTGCGTACAACTGCCAGTTGCACTCCTTGTCCCTGGATGGAACTGCGCTTGATGTTTCCCCGGCCACATCTACCATAATATCAGGAGAACCTAAATACCGCACCAAGGTGACGCTCACAAAAGAAATGATCGGCGACGGCAAATGGCACAGCCTGGTTTATACCTACGGTGCTTTCGGCTCCAACGACAATATGAGGATAGTGCCTACGCTTATTCGCAATGCAAAAAACTGCTTCTATCTGGACGATGTCGTCGTGCGCAAACTCCCTTCGGAAGGTAATTCTTTTCTGGATATCAGTGAGCTTGTCAGTCCTACTACCAAAAAAGGCAAGCCCGGGGATGATATATCCCGGCTTCGCCTGCAGCCGTCTTATTGCACATCCATCAACAACGAAACCACCTATAAGATTGCCCCTTCCTGCCATATGGACTGGATGTGTGGTGGTCTGGCTTCAGATGAGAGTGAGTGGGAAGAACAGGTTGGGCAGGCACTTGCCATGCGGGCAAAATACGGCGACGATGCCAAGATATGGTGCTCCCACCTTCCCTACGGACCGCGCGGCACTGAGCGAAACAGGGACCTCTGCGTGCCGGATGAAAATTTGCGCAGACAGACTGTTGCCTTTTTCAAGAGGGCCATACGTGCCATAGCCCCTATGAAGCCCGCGAATGTCCTTGTTCACTGTAACCAAACTTTGCTTTTTAACGACGGCAGTACGGTCGAAAGTATGGTGAAATCCCTTGCGGAAATAGCTCCTACGGCCGATTCAATAGGCGCACACCTGGTCGTTGAGAATATGAGTTACGGAGTTGGCGCCGACGTGGACGTACTCAGCGATGCCATCGACCGGGCCAATGCGCTCGTGCATCTTGATCACGAAATCCGGATATGCATGGACACCGGTCACGCCAACCTCTATCTCAATACCGTCGGCAATCGGGGCAATATCGTCGATTGGCTGCGGGCTGCAGGGACGCGGATAGGACACCTGCATATCAACGGCAACAGAGGCCTTAAAAACGTTGTCAGGACAACCTCCATTACAGCTTATGACGACCATCTGTTCCCTGGTTACGATGGTTTTATGTCGAATCGGTACGACCAGATAGGACGCAATAACCTATGGGGAGAATTCTACAATGTACTTCTGGGAACCTGCCTGTACCGGGGCCCCTTCAATTATGAACTGACCAGTTACGATGAGTTTGCCAAAGTGGGCGGTGATCCGCGATATGACCATACCTGCACGCCCTGGTCGGTGATAGACAATTATGACGATTATATTTATACGGCATTCAGAAATTATATAGGGAAATGAGAAGACTGACAACAGCTCTGATGCTTTTTGCAATGTACGGGACAGCCTTTGCAGACGGATTGGCGGGGCTTCGTGAAATATGTGCCCCCGGAGATACTGCAGTTCTCGGGGCTGTGAAAGTATCGGGAATTGTGGTAAGCGACTGCGGGAGTCCCAATATGGAGTTGAATCCCAATCTCAAATTCGACATTGTGGATGTGTCGCTTAACGAGAGGACTGCTTACATTCAGGAAGCGGACGGTAACTGCGGTATCCGCATCGTTTTCAATGAGGCGGAAGCGAATACCCTGAAACGTTACGACAAGGTGGTCCTGAATCTTGAGGGCGGAGTGCTATGCCATGAAAGCAATCCGGACAGGATTACGGTGCGTGGACTTGCGGCTTCGGCCGTTCAGGAACGCAGCGCCGGGACGGTTGCGGACGTGGCTGTGAAACAGAAGTTCATCAGTGAGCTGACAGATTCGGACATCTATACTCAAGTTGTGTTGAAAGATCTTGAGATGGTTTTCAAAGATGGAAGCTATGCCGACATCTATGAGCCGTACGGGCAGTATTGCGAGCCTTTACATGAGGGACTTTATACCATAAACAAGAGAATGGACGGCTGGGCTTCTCTGTTGAGGGACGGAAGGGGATCAACCATTTATTTGCTTGTAAATACGAAATGCCCATGGAGAAGGACCGGAAAGCCGCTTGTGGCGGGTACAGGGCCGGTTACCGGCATTATTGTCCATACTCCCATGAGACGTTATGGCGGAGATATGGGACGTTTCTGCATACGTCCTGTGGATGCTTCGGACATCGGCTTCTCGCGCAAGAACAAATCATCCTGGAAGCAGCTGAGCGGCTGGTGCCTGGACGGAACGAACGGCCAGCAACTCGAATTTGAGATGCTTGGCATACAGGGCGGGGTCTGGAAAAACGGCCGCAAGGGGGATAAACTTGTCTCAGACCGCGGACGTGCCCGTTCGCTTTTCTGGACGGACAGCGATTCTTTCATCCACATCGACAGCGATATCAATGCTCTCGATCTTGCCGGAAAGGGGTATACCAACAACGGAGCCGTTTTCTTCAAGGGGCCTTCCACCGGGTGGTTCACGTTTGATGCTGCAGGCAATCCCACAGGTGTCAAGTCTTTCTATCTTGATGTCGATGCCCGCAAAGTGTCCGGGAATGAAATGGCTTTCAATTTTTCCTGGTATGCAGGCACACAGGATGCCAACAAAGGCTGGGGTTTCCCCGCTGAGTGGACTCTCGAGTATCGCATCGACGGGGGAGGCTGGAAGCCTCTTACTGAAACGGCAACCGGGGCTTCCGTAATTTATCTGCGCGGTCTTCCATGGTGGGATCTTCGCCTTGTGGCTCCGGGAATCAGCCGTGGCTGCAGAACGAGTTATGATTGCGGACTTGGTGCGCAACAGCGCAGTTTCCGTATACCCCCGGATGCTTTCGGCCATATGTTTACCGTGCGCATCAGGCCGGCCTCATACAGGCTGTTTATGCCTCCGAGGGATCCTTCAGCTTCTGCGGTGAATGATGATGAGACCATTAATGAGTCTTTCAAAGACTCCGCTTTTACCTGGATTCGTTTCGGCGATATAACGATTGATTACAAGTGATATGAAGAGATTTCTTTTAACTGTTCTGTCCCTGTTTTTGGTTCAGTGGCTGTCCGCTTTCGACTGGCAGCCAAAGCCCACGGCAGCACTTTATCAGGATATGATGGCAAAGGCCAGGGAATTCCGCTCATTCGCGGAAGGTACTCCTGCAGGAGACCGGCTGTCGTCTTTTATACGGGATATGGAATATATGGAATCTGAAAAGCCATTCGCCTGGATTTCAGAGACCTACAAGTTGGTTGCGGAACTGGAGCAGATGTACCCTCCGCAGGTAGACAAAGGCTCGGACGATTTCACCACTATGGTGCGCCGCTATACCATGTGGATGGTGGATTTCCCGGTTCACGTTAACGACCAGGGGGATATGACTGCCGAGGAACGTCAGGCTTTCGATTCAGCGAAACACAAATATACCGCCGGCAGCTGCAAGGAAGCCATAAAGTGGCTGAAACGTCCGGCCCCGGAACCGGGAGTCCTGGCAATTTACAAGGTATACAATATGGGATTCATCTTCCGGACCTCGGAGCGGGCCTTTGCAATTGATCTCCGCTGGTGGGGAACTGCCGGCGAGGCCAGGCAGATAGCGAAGTTGCTGGATGTCGTGTTCATAACACACCCTCACGGAGACCATTATTCTTTGGATATCCTCAATGCAATGGTAGATGCCGGCAAACTTTGTGTCCTCTCAAAGGATTTGATTCCCAAGGCAAAAAGCAGCGGGAAACTGATTATCTGGGACGATATAGTGGACCCGGTGGATGTACGGGGCATTAAAATGCGGCTTTTCGCAGGCAACCAGGGAAAGGACGTCCCCAACAATATATATCACCTCGAATTCGATGGCTGGACCGT
>CACXHM010000049.1 GCA_902767465.1 uncultured Bacteroidia bacterium | reverse complement strand
TTGCCGTGACGCTGGTTGGCGAGGTACTGCACTACGTCGAGATAGATGGCGTGATCGTTGGGCTCGATACCGAAGACTTCCTTTGCAAGGTCGGCCTTCTTTTCGGTTTGGGTACCGTCGATTTTGTAAACAGGTAGTTTCATGATTACGCCTCCAGAATTAAGTAAGAACCCTTGGCTCCAGGAACGGAACCTTTTACTACTACGAGATTGTTCTCAGGGATAACCTTGAGGACCTGAAGGTTGAACACCTTGACCCTCTCATTTCCCATGTGTCCTGCCATACGCATTCCGGGGAATACGCGGGAAGGCCATGAGGATGCTCCCATTGAACCGGGGTGACGCAGACGGTTGTGCTGACCGTGGGTCTTTCCACCGACACCGGCAAAGCCGTGGCGGTGCACAACACCCTGGAAACCCTTACCTTTGGATGTTCCGACGACATCGACGAAAGCAACATCCTCGGTGAAGATGTCGGCTACCGTGAGAGTGTCGCCTGCTTTGAGGTCCTTGCCGAAATCTGCCTCAAACTCGACGAGTTTGCGCATGGGGGCTGAACCTGCCTTTTCGAAGTGGCCCTTCAGGGCCTTGCTGACGTGCTTTTCTGTTGTTTCGTCATAGGCAAGCTGCACGGCGGCATAGCCGTCTTTTTCTACGGTGCGCACCTGCGTGACAACGCACGGACCAGCCTCGATGACGGTGCATGGAAGATTCTTTCCATCAGCACCGAAAACGGAAGTCATTCCGATTTTCTTTCCAATTAATCCAGGCATTGGTTTTGTTAACTAATTGTTTATAAATACTTTATTAAAGTAGCCCCATTTTTTGGGGCTGCAAATATACAATTATTTTTCCAAATTACAAAGAACTGATTTACAATATATTTAGTATATTTGTAAACTATGATCAACTTGGGGTTCGCTGATATACTCGACATCGTTGTGGTCGCCCTGATCCTGTTTGTGGCATTCCGCTGGCTCAGGGGTTCTTCAGCCGTCAATATTTTCATAGCCATACTGCTGCTGTTCGTAGTTCGGATAGTGGCTACGGCCATGAACATGAAAATCCTTTCCGCGCTCATGGGAACAGTTGTGGATGTGGGTGCAATTGCGCTGATTGTGATATTTCAGCCGGAAATACGGCAGTTCCTGATGCGCGTAGGGCGCTCCACCGGCATAGCCGGCGGGCAGCGCGGTCTGCTGGACCGCCTGCTGCGTCGCGACGCGAGCGCCCTCGGCGCCGAAGCCGCAAGGGAAATATCCGAAGCCTGCTTCGACATGGCCGAAACCCGCACCGGGGCCCTTATCGTAATCACCCATGGCAACAGCCTGCAGAACATAGTGGATTCCGGAGACCGTCTCGATGCCGACATCCGCTGCAGCCTTCTGGAAAACATCTTCTTCAAGGACGCCCCGCTCCACGACGGTGCAGTAATCATCGGCAGAGGCCGCATAGTGGCAGCCCGCTGCACACTGCCCATCACAGAGCGCACCGACATCCCGTCAAAATATGGCATGCGGCATAAATCGGCCGTAGGCATCAGCGAACGCAGCGACGCCGACGTCCTGGTGGTGAGCGAACAGCGCGGCACCGTTTCATTCGTGCACGACGGCGTCATCACCCCTGTCACCAGCCGCAACGCCCTCCGGCTCCTGCTCGATCCCCCGGAAAAACAATAACCAAACGTGGAAGAAACAACCCTAAAACTTGAAGCGAAGCTCGGATTCGACCGCATCCGGGAAATGATAGCATCGCGCTGCAATACCGATTTCGCCGCGGCGCGGGTGGAAAAAGAAAGTTTCTGCACCGACCCGCTCATCATCCGCAACCGCCTGCAACTCACCGATGAGATGCGCCTGGTGGCCATGTTCGAAGAGAGTTTCCCCTCCTCCGGCTACATCGACGCCATTCCCTTCCTCGAACCTCTTACTAACGAGCGCGCGCGTATAGACGTACTCGGGCTCGGGAAACTCGGCACACTGCTCACCACCACCCGCCGCATCATCCATTTCCTCGGGGGCGTAAAAGACGGTATATATCCCGGCCTGAAAGGTCTGGCGCAAGGCATAGGGACCTTTCCGGAAGTGCAGCGCCGAATAGAACAGATACTCGACAAATACGGAGACATAAAGGATTCCGCGTCCGAGCTCCTCTTCGAAATCCGAAAGAACCTTCGCAGCAAAGAAGGCGCAGTGTCGAAGAAAGCCGCATCCATCCTCTCACAAGCACAGGCCTCAGGCCTCGCCGAAGCCGATACGGCGGTCACCGTGCGCGACGGAAAATATCTGATTCCCGTCCCGGCCGCAAACAAACGCAAGGTTTCAGGTTTTGTTTATGGGGAATCCGCCTCCGGCAAAACGGTATTCATAGAGCCTGCCGAATTGGTAGAACTTGAAAACGAAATTATAGAGCTGCGATATGCCGAAACCCGCGAAATCGAACGTATCCTGGAGGAATTCAGCGAATTCCTGCGTCCCTACATTCCCGGGCTGCTTGATGCCGCCGCATTCGTGGGAGAGATCGATTTCCTGATGGCATAAGCCCGCACCGCTCTCGACCTGCGGGCAGGCATGCCGGTGATATCCGACGACGGCAGGCTGAATCTGCGAAAAGCGCGTCATCCACTCCTGGAAAAAGCCCTCGAAAAAGAAGGCCGGGAAATCGTTCCCCAGACTGTAGGGCTGGATACCGCAAAACACATACTTCTGATTTCAGGACCGAACGCAGGAGGAAAATCCGTCTGTCTCAAAACCGTTGGACTTCTGCAGTACATGTTCCAGTGGGGAATGCTTATTCCAACCTCAGAAAGTTCTGAACTGCCGGTATTCAAGCGGATTATGGTGAGTATCGGCGACGACCAGAACCTCGAAAACGACCTCAGCACCTACTCTTCGTTCCTGTCCGACATGCGCGGGGTGCTCGCCCAGGCGGACGCAGACACCCTGGTACTGATTGACGAATTCGGTTCAGGCACCGAACCGGCCGCGGGAGGAGCCATAGCAGAAGCAATACTCGCGGAACTCGACAAGCGTGGGGTATATGCAGTTATCACAACTCACTATACAAACCTGAAACTTTATGCTTCCGGAGCCGATACGGGAGTGGTGAACGGAGCTATGCTTTTCGATGCGGCGCGCATCGAGCCGCTCTTCAAACTCGAGACCGGTCTTCCCGGGAATTCCTTCGCATTCGAACTCGCCCGCAAAATGGGCCTGCCGGAAGAAATCGTGCACGATGCAGAGGTCCGGGCAGGAGAAGAATACGTGAACATCGAACGCAATCTGCGCAGAATAGTCCGCCGTCGCAAGGCTCTGGACGAAAAATTGCAGAAGGTTGGCCGCACCGACAAGGCGCTGGAAGGGCTTACCGACAAATATCGCAAAGAACTCGAGGATATCCGCGACCAGAGAAAGCAGATTCTGGAAAGTGCCAGACAGGAAGCACACGACATCGTGAAAGAAGCCGGGCGCGAGGTTGAACGCACCATACGCGAAATCAAGGAAAGTCAGGCCGACAAGGAGCGCACGAAAGCTGCCAGGGCGGAGCTTCAAGGTTTTCTCGGAGCACTGGAACAGAAAAAGACCCGTGACGAGTACCTTGACCGGAAAATCGAGAAACTGAAGAAAAAACGCAAGACACCCGCAGATGCACCATCAGCACCTGTCCAGAAGGCAGGGCCCCTGAAAGTTGGGGAAAAAGTCCGGGTAATCTCTTCCGGTCTTGCAGGAGAAGTATCGAGGGTATCTTCCAAGAGCATTACCGTAATCATAGGCAGCATCAGCAGCACCATGGCTCCGGACGCCGTGCAGAGGATATCTTCCAACGAATACCGCGAACTGTCACGCAAGGCCTTCAGCAAACCGCAGCAGCGCATCGACGCAGGGATCACCGCCAGAAAACTCTCCTTCAAACCGGAGATAGACCTTCGTGGCGAAAGACTGCAGGATGCGCTGGAAGCCGTAATGCATTTTGCCGATGACGCCAGCATGCTTGGGGTGCGCAACGTGCGCATCATCCACGGAAAAGGCACCGGAGTCCTGCACGATGAAATCCAGAAATACCTGAGGACCGTACCAGGCGTCATATCCGTGACCGATGAGGATATCCGCCACGGCGGATCCGGAGTCACCCTTGTAGAGTTCGAGTGATGGATGCTTTAGGGAAAAAAGGTGAAGATACTGCATGCCGGTATCTTGCCGGATTGGGGCAGCATATCCTGGAACGGAACTGGCGCGGAGG
The DNA here is from genome assembly GCA_902767465.1 of uncultured Bacteroidia bacterium. Lineage (GTDB taxonomy): Bacteria > Bacteroidota > Bacteroidia > Bacteroidales > UBA932 > Cryptobacteroides. The sequence continues at coordinate 7,751 of CACXHM010000049.1, read as the reverse complement.
CCGGTGTGAAATCGATATTATCTCAGCCGATGTTTCAGGCCTGCATTTTGTAGAGGTTAAGAGCCGGAAGGCACCTTGCGCCGCGGACCCCGAAGTAAACGTGACGGCACTCAAAAAACGGCATCTGGTGCAGGCTGCCTTGAAGTATCTGCATTCGGCAGGACGGCAGTTCCGGGATGCTGAAGTGCACTTTGACATAGTAACCGTAGTTTTTGAAAATACAACCACATACATTAAATACTACCCACAAGCTTTTATACCAATCTATGACTGACCATAACTATTGTGTAATCCTCGCAGGCGGTATCGGGACCAGGTTCTGGCCCGTCAGCCGCGAATACAAGCCAAAACAGTTCCACACCTTCTGGGGCAAGGGGCACAGTTTCCTGCAGGAGACATGGGAGAGGATGTCGAAGGTTGTTCCCGAAAGCAATATCCTGGTTGCAACTCTATCCGAATATGCTTCCATTGTTAAGGAACAGCTCCCGCACCTCCACGAAGACAACCTGATCCTCGAGCCATACGGAAGGAATACAGCCCCGACCATAGCATATGCTTCCAACATCCTCAGGTACAGGGATCCCGAAGCCATAATGCTGGCAACACCTGCCGACCATGCCATAAAGGATGAAGTCCTTTTCTGCAACACGGTCCGCAAGGGGATGGAATATGCCGCAAGCGGGAACATGCTCCTCACTCTCGGAATTGTTCCCACCCGCCCCGATACAAACTTTGGATACGTTCAGGTGTCCGGAGGCAGCAAGGCTGCGCTGGCAGAATTCCCCGTAAAAGCCAAAACCTTTACCGAGAAACCTGATGCTGAGCTTGCAAAGGTATTCATTGACAGCGGTGAGTTCCTCTGGAACAGCGGTATTTTCATTTGGAAAGTATCCACAGTGCTTGAGGAGATGGAGGCATGCTGCCCGCAAATCAGCCGCCTGTGGGAAGGATGGCCCGGGCCCGAAAGTCCGGACGAAGAAGCTTTTGCACAGAAAGCATACGCGGACAGCCTGCGGATCTCAATAGATTACGCCCTGATGGAAAAATCTGAAAAAGTATGGGTTCTTCCATCGAAATTTGACTGGAGCGACCTGGGAAGCTGGAGCACCCTGTATGAATATGCCGATGCACGGGATCCCCAAGGCAACGTGCTCTCGATGAAGGGGCCGCATATCCTCAAGGATGTGCGTCGCGACATCTTGTTCAACCTGAATCCCGGGAAACTCACAGTGGTGAGCGGAATGGAAGACTATATGGTCATCGATACCGACAAGGTCCTTCTCGTATGTCCGCGAGACGACAAGCGATTTGCCGGACTGCTCTCGGAACTGGCTCTGCCGGAGTACTCCGAGTTTAAATAACCGCTTTGAAAATATAGAAGAGCATTACACCGGAGGCGATCAATTTGACTCCGGTGCTTAAAATAAAGCCCAAGAATGCACCAAGTGCGGCTTTCACGGATTCTACCGTCCCTTGACCGGCAAAAACGAACTCACCTATAAAAGCTCCGATCAACGCCCCGGCAAGCATTCCTACCGGCGCGAGGAAGATGCCGGCAAAGAGACCGATAATTGCGCCCCAGGATGCTTCTTTGTGTCCGCCGGTATATTTGGCAAACCACCCGGGAATAAAGTAGTCGAGAACCGTGACCGCAGTGGTAATGCCAAGCCATATCAGAAGAAAGGAGGAGGATATCGGTTCGCAATCCCCTCTGTTTCCGGCAAAATATACAAGCAACAATCCGGCCCAGCTGAGCGGCGGACCGGGAAGCCCCGGAACGATACTTCCCACAACGCCAAGAACGGCGCAAATGATTGCAAAAACTTCGAGTGCTGTCATAGTTCTGCAAAGTTAACATTTTTGTATTTTGCATCAAATTCAACGCTCGACAGCAGCTAAAGTGGCAACAGAAATACGTCTGACTGAATGGCCGGCATGAATAAGCGCTGCCTGCCATGCCGGAACATTAATGAAAGCCAAAGCGCATGCCGCAGCAGTGGCCCCCGTGGTAAACACATCATCGCAAATCAGTATATGCTTTGGAGTACACGGTCCCCGAAGAATAGCCCGACCTTTAGCCGTCAAGCTGAAAGCATCCGTAACATTGTGCGCACGTTCTTCCGATCCGAGTTTTGTTTGAGAGTGTGTAATGCGGGATCGTTTTACATATCCGGCACAAAAAGGAGCTTTTAGCCTTTTAGCAACCTCTTTTGCAATCACCTCTGCCTGATTATATCCTCTTCGCAGTTTTCTTGTCCAGTGAAGCGGGACTGGCACTACAAGGTCAACATCCCGAAACAGAGGCGATTCCAACAACTTATCCCCTAGCATTGCCGAAAAGAGCCTTCCCGCAGCAAAGTGTCGCCGGTATTTCAGGGCCTTGCTGATTTCACGAAACCCATCTTTATAGAAATACAGAGCGGCGGCATAACCGTATGGGACATACCGGACATCTTCTCCCATTCCTTTTTGTATCAAGTCGTTGAATGACCGGGACATTGGATTGTCGCGAAGTTTCCAGAAACGGGTGAAGGGGATATCCGAGGTACAACGCCTGCAAAGGAATCGTTCCGCTCCGCAGTTACCTTCTTCCCCGTCGCCCAGCATCGCCCCGCACACAAGGCACACCCGCGGCATCAGAAGGTCAGCGACCGACTTGAAAACAGCAGCTTTCGCCGATACCTGTTCAACGGACGATGTCGCAGACGAGACCTTCCTTATTATCGGGCTTTTTCCTGGAAGGTCCACACTGTCTTGAGGGGACCTATCAATCCTTAGCAACATGGCATCAAACGACAAGTTTCAGGTCCTCCATCCTCAAATGCAGGACACGCGCCAGCTGCTTGTGACTGCATCCCATCTCCTTTCTAAGAATCGACGCGGTGCCTACCCGTTCTGCCGGCGTACATGTTTCAATCTTGTCTTTTCCGAACAATTTCTTTATTATCTCCCGGGCCCGCAATTTCACGTCTCCATCCGGCAGAACCATGCTGCCTCCCATCATTTCCTTTTCGCAATCTCTGTCAATATTAGCATTATTCAGCATGTACATATAGCTGCCAAGAGACTGGAACTGTTTTTCCGCCAGTTCGGAATCTATATAATTCCCCGGCCAAATCATGCCGTCCGGCATCATGACCCATTCGTCCGGAATCCTTACGCGGGTGTAGCCCTTAACCCGTCTTTTCGATACCGACAGGCGGCCAGCGCTGACGGAGCCCCATATCGGAGTGCCGGCATTGCAGAACAAAAGGGATGCTGAAGACCACCGATATGCAGAAGGCACAAGTTTGAACCCAGCAGCTACCGGGTTGCGCAAAACATATATGATTTTTTCGGCAAGTTTGTCGGCAGCAACCGGCCAGTGACCTATTTCCATTTTTTCAGAAAGATTCCTTCCGCGATGACGGACCAACCACATGGATGTCAGTTTTTTGTAGCGGGCGACGAAAGCGTCGCAGGATATTTCATCGCCATACAGGATAAAATGGAAGTGGTTGCTCATAAGGCAGAAAGCCAATATCCTGACCGGCGTTCCCGCAAGGAGATTCAACAGATAACACACTGCAATTCTGTTCATCCCTGCCACAAATTCAAGGTCCCCGGCAAACAAAGTATCTCGCTCGAGACCTTTACTGCAATAATGGTAGAAGTGTTTCATAGCTTTTTTCTCGAAAAGTGGCAAAGCCGATGGAAAGTTCCAAATTTTTGAGGCAAAAAACAGCTTTTTTTAATGTTTCTTAATGTTTCTCCCTATTATTTACCGCCTTTCTCCCTACCTCCTACGACTTAAGTATCCTCTCTTCATGTGGTGGACCTTCCTTATTTTCGGGGTTTTTTAAGGAAGGTTCGGGGGTTTTCCGGGGGACCTTCCAGGGTTTCAGCCCTTTTCAAGGAAGGTCCGGGGGTTTTCTTGGGGACCTTCCAGGTTTTCGGTCCTTTTCAAGGAAGGTCCGGAGGTTTTCCGGGGAACCTTCCAGGTTTTTGGCCTTTTTTAAGGAAGGTCCGGGGGTTTCCGGGGGACCTTCCAGGATTTTGGCCCTTTTCAAGGAAGGTCCGGGGGTTTTCCGGGGGACCTTCCAGGTTTTCGGCCCTTTTCAAGGAAGGTCCGGGGGGGTTCTTGGGGACCTTCCAGGATTTCAGCCTTTTTCAAGGAAGGTACCGAGGGCCGGCAAGATCCGGACTGTTCCAAGGATTTCCCGGAGGTTTTCATGAGGCAGGGCCGAGATACCGGGACTGAAAAAGCATAAAACAAATGCGCCAGACGTTCCAAATGCAGGAACGAACGGCGCATCAGGAAAAAAGGATCTGTAAGCCTCTAGCAGTAGAGACCTCCGTTAACAGGAATCACCTGCCCCGTGATATAGGAAGACAAGTCGCTGGCGAGGAAAAGTGCAGCGTTTGCAATATCCTCCGGAGTACCCCCGCGGCGCAGCGGAATCTGTTTCAGGTATTCTTCGCGGACACTCTCGGGAAGGGCGTTTGTCATATCGGAAACAATGAATCCGGGAGCGATGGAATTGGCGCGGATGCCGCGGGATCCCATTTCCTTGGCAACGCTCTTTGCCATAGCGATGAGGCCTGCCTTGGTAGCCGCGTAGTTTACCTGGCCCGGATTACCCATCTGACCGGCAATTGACGCCATGTTGATGATGCTGCCGCTCTTTGCGCGGGCCATTGCAGGAACTACCGCATGCATATAATTGAAAGCAGATTTCATATTGACGGCGATAACCGCATCCCACTGCTGCTCTGTCATGCGCATTACAAGACCGTCCTTGGTAATGCCGGCGTTGTTCACAAGAATGTCTATCTTTCCGAAATCGGCAAGTACCTGTTCCACAATCTTTTGTGTCTGTTCGAAGTCAGCGGCATTGCTTTCATAGGCTTTCACCTTATGGCCAAGGGCTGCAATCTCGCTCACAGTATCCTGATTAACGACAAGATCGGTAAAAGCAACATCGGCACCTTCTGCCGCATACTTGAGGGCGATAGCCTTGCCTATCCCCCTGGATGCGCCCGTAATGAGGGCGACTTTTCCATCTAAAAGTCCCATAGTTCTATAATGATATTTGTCAAATTTCTCTTTTTCTAAAAACCGGGTCAACCTCTGTCTGCGGCCATTGCTGCCTCAACTTCATCAGGAGATGCCGGCAAACGGGTTCCGCCAAGCCTGCGTGCGCCGTCCGAAGTTACAAGCACGTCGTCTTCTATACGGATGCCGCCAAAATCATAATATCCTTCGCGCAGGGCAGCGTAATTCACGAACGGACGTCCCTCTTTTTTCCACATTTCAATCAGATCCGGAATGAAATAAATTCCCGGTTCATCCGTAATCACGTTACCCGGGACCAGCCGGCGTGCCATGCGGAGAGACCCAAGGCCCAGCTGCTTCGCACGGGTCTGATCCGGATCATACCCTACCAAATCTTCGCCCAGGTCCTCCATGTCATGCACATCCAGACCCATATTGTGGCCTAACCCATGGGGCATGAAAAGTCCCGCCACCCCGCTCGCGACCATCTCCTCGAGATCTCCTTTTACCAGGCCCAACTGCGAAAGGCGGTCAAGCATCAGGCGGGAGGCGGCAAGATGAACGTCCCTGTAGGCAACGCCAGGCCGTATCATGGAAAATGCCAGCTCGTGGCAGTCATACACTATCTGGTAGATGTCCCTTTGTTTTGGAGTATAATGGCCACCGGTAGGATAGGTGCGCGTGAAGTCCGAAGCGTAATGCGAATTACTTTCCGCTCCGGCATCGATTACCATTAACCGACCAGGTTCAATTTTAGCGGAATGTCCATGATTATGGAACACTTCGCCGTGCTGTGTGAGGATGGTGGCAAAGCTTACTCCCCATCCTTCCGACAGGGTAACGCCTTCCATCTCTCCCACAATCTCCTGCTCAATGCGGCCGATGCGGATGCCCTTGCGGGCAACGGTGTGCATCTTCTGCCCGAGAACCCCGGCAGCATCCAGTTCCACGATTTCCTCCGGGGCCTTTACCAGCCGCATGCTGATGATGGCGCGTATCAGAGCTTCGGACGGTTTATCAATTCCGAGGCTTTGCAATTTAAGGGTATTATAATATCTGGATGGTGGTATCGTGTGGATGGGACGTCCCTGGATAATGGCCTGGGATACGGCCCAATCGAGTTTCGAGTAGGGAGCGCTATGTGACACACCCACGAGGGAGGCCTGTTCTGCCACCGAAGGTTGGGGGCCCATCCAGATGATGTCATCGATGCTGACATCGTCGGCATAAATGGTCTCCGCACCGGAGTCCAGATCGAGAATTGCGGCGAATCCAGGTTTGTCGATCCCGAAATAATAGAGCCAGGTGCTGTCCTGGCGGAATTTATAGCAATTGTCTTTGTATTGGGCAGGAGCCTCGACATTGCCGATGAAAACGGCAATACCCTCTTCGCTTTTCAAAAGAGAGCGAAGCTTTTCACGCCGGGATGAATAGGTTTCTTTACTGAACATATAGCACAAAGATAAGGAAAAGTTCGTATATTTGTTTTTATATGAAAAAGTTGATCTGTTTTATTGGGATCCTCGTCCTGGCACAGTTCCAGAGCAGGGCGCAGGTAGTTTTTTATCCGAAAGCCGATGAGGGAGCCGTCGTAGTGTGCGGAAACGCCCGCTTTACTATACTCACTCCTCAACTCGTCCGGATGGAATGGGCGGAGGACGGTGTCTTTGAAGACAGGGCGACTCTCGGGATAGTCAACCGTAAACTCCCTGTCCCCGAATACAAAACCCGCAGGAGCGGGAAAGGTGTCACCATCACCACATCCGCTCTTACCCTCAATTATACGGGCCCCGGAAAATTCGATCAGAACAATCTCAAAGTATCTTTTAAGATGACCGGGCCTGTGGACAAGAAAGGAAGGGCCACGACCATCAAGAAAATCTGGCAGCCCGGAGCGGACGATTCCGGCAACCTGCTTGGCACCTGCCGCACCCTGGACCGTTTTGATGCGACGACTGTATTCCCCCACGGAGGCATTACCTACGATCCTTACGACAAAGGGGTGGTTTCGCGCGATGGATGGGCAATCGTTGATGAGTCCACAAGACATGTATTGGTCCCTACAGACAGCGACTGGAAATATTGGGTGGATTCCAGACCGGAAGGAGACAGGATTGACTGGTATATTTTCGCTTACGGGCACGAATACACAAAGGCGCTTGGAGATTTCACCAAGGTGGCGGGACGTATCCCGTTGCCGCCCAAATATGCCCTCGGTTACTGGTGGTGCCGGTACTGGCTGTATTCCGATGCAGAACTCGTTGACCTCGCCGACCATTTCGATTCGTATAGTATTCCCGCTGACGTATTCATCATCGACATGGATTGGCACGAGACATGGGGCCTAAGCAAAAAAATCGTCAAAGATCCATCTGGCGAGCGTGCAGGATGGACGGGATATACATGGAAAAAGGAACTTTTCCCTTCTCCTGAAAACCTGCTCGAAGAACTTCACCGCCGCAATCTGAAGACCTCCCTCAACCTTCATCCGGCATCAGGAATTCAGACCTATGAAGAGCCTTACGGACGTTTTGTTAAAGACTACCTGTCCCGTACGAACGACTACGATGGTCCTAAAGACTATAAGGACGCTGAAGGGAATCCGGTTTACGTGCCTTTCCGCATAGATCAGCAGGAATGGGCCGATGCCTATTTCAATTCGGTAATCCATCCTATGGAGAAGCAGGGAGTGGATTTCTGGTGGCTCGACTGGCAG
>CACXHM010000048.1 GCA_902767465.1 uncultured Bacteroidia bacterium | reverse complement strand
ATACCGAACTGCGCTGGAGTTTCGCAAAGTTCCGCTGGATCAACCAGAACTGGACCCTCGCCACCAACCCGTTCTTCGACATGGGAATGATTGTACAGCCCTACAGGGCAGAAGAAATGAAGGCACTTGCAGCTGACCTTACTGCCGTGGGGGCCACGCGTACCGCAAAGGACTTCTATAAAGATGTCGATCAGTCGCTGCACTGCAGCGCCGGTATCGGTCTGCACGTGATCATGAATCAGAATTTTAACATCAACTTCGAGTTCGGCAAATGCTTCGACCCCAACGACGGCACCGGACTCGGAATCAACATCGGACTGAATTATATTTTCTAAAATCAAATCATACGCAATATGAAAAATCAATTTGACCTGACCGGAAAGACGGTCGTTATGACGGGTGCATGCGGTGTGCTCGGTGCAACAATCGTGAAGTATTTCGCAGCCCAGGGTTGCAAAGTGGCTCTGCTCGACCTCGAGCGCGCCGCCGAAATCGGACAGAAACTCGTAGCTGAAATCAAGGCAGACGGAGGCGAAGCCATGTTCCTTCCCACCAACGTGCTCGACGAGCAGGTCCTCGAAGGCAACCTCAAGGACATCCTCGCCGCATATGGCACGGTTGACATTCTCCTGAATGCGGCCGGCGGCAATATGGGCCCTGCAAACGTGCAGCCCGACCAGACCATCGCCGACCTCAACATCGATGCAATGAAGAAGGTCTGCGACCTCAACATCTTCGGCACCGTCATCCCCACCAAGGTGTTCGTAAAGCCCATGATCGAACAGAAGAAAGGTTCCATCATCAACTTCTGCTCAATGTCTTCGTTCCGCCCGCTCACCCGCGTGGCAGGATACGGCATTGCAAAGGCCGGTATGGCCAGCTGGACCATGTGGCTTGCAGGCGAACTTGCCACCAAGTTCGGTGAAGGCATCCGCGTGAATGCAATCGCCCCGGGATTCCTTCTCACCAATCAGAACAGGAGCCTGCTCACCAATCCCGACGGCAGCCTTACCGACCGTTCCCACAAGATTCTCGGCCACACTCCTTTCGGACGCTTCCTCGAGCCGGACGAACTCACCGGAGAACTCCATTTCCTCGCCTCCGACGCATCTCGCGGCGTGACCGGCACAGTTAATGCCGTTGACGGCGGATTCAACTCCTTCAGCATCTAAAAGCCATGAATATCCAACTCAAGCCCAACTGCAAATATGCCCTCCTGGTTCCCACCAGCATGGGTCTTCGCATCACTCCCGAGAACGGCCAGCCCGTTCAGTGCAGCGATGTCTTCCATCTCCAGGCCACCAGCGCCGAAACCAACGTTGCCAGCGTTGCGTCCTATCTCGGACTCCCCGTCAAGGTGCTCACCACCTTCGTCAGCGGCAGCCCCTTCGCATCCTTCATCAAAGCCAATCTCCGCGCACGCGGAATGGACTTCGAAGGACCCGAAGTGCCTCAGGGAGGTCCGTGGGGATACCGTCACCAGATCAACATTGCCGACAGCGGATACGGTTCCCGCGGACCCCGCGTCTGGAACGACCGTGCAGGCGAAGTAGGCCGCACCCTCAACGTAAAGGATTTCGACCTGGACCGCATATTCGGACAGGAAGGAGTGCAGATAGTGCATCTCTCCGGCCTTATCGGAGCCCTCAGCCCTGACACCAGCAAGTTCTGCCTGGAGATTGCACGTGCAGCAAAGAAATACGGCACCCGCATCAGCTTCGACCTCAACTACCGCGCATCCTTCTGGAAAGGCCGTGAACAGGAACTTCACGATATCTTCTCCGAGATTGCCAGCTACGCAGACGTGCTGATCGGCAACGAAGAAGACTTCCAGCTCTGCCTCGGAATCGAAGGACCGGAAGCCGGCGGAAAGGACATCGCATCCAAAATCAACGGTTTCAAGGAGATGATCGCACGCGTAAAGGCCCAGTACCCCGGTGCACAGGTCTATGCTACCACACTGCGCCAGGTGAATAACACCAACAGCCACAACTGGGGAGCCATCATGCTCGAAGGCGACAACTGGCATGTGGTAGAGCCTCGCGAGATTCACGTTCTCGACCGCATCGGCGGCGGAGACGGTTTCGTGGGAGGCCTTCTCTACGGCATCCTCAAAGGATGGGAGCCCGAAAAGTGGATCCAGTTCGGCTGGGCCACGGGAGCCCTCGCCACCACCATGCTCACCGACTACGGCCAGCCGGCAGACGAAGAGCAGGTATGGAGCATTTGGGCAGGTAATGCACGCGTAAAGAGATAGTCTTATGCTTTACTACGCAAGAGGATCAAAGACCGACCGGATCTCCCCAGAGGAGGTCCGGGAGGCCCTGAAACAGGTATTCGATGCAATGGGGCCCAAGAAAAGGGTCCTTGCCATCCCTCCGGATTTTACCCGTTTCAATTCATACGCGGGGCCTATCACCGAAATGGTCTATGACTATTTCGGTGATACCCTTACCGACGTACTGCCTGCTCTGGGAACCCACTCTCCCATGACTGCCGAGCAGATCAAGACCATGTTCGGCCATGTGCCCGCCGACAAGTTCCGCGTGCACGACTGGCGTCACGACGTGGTTACCGTAGGCACGGTGCCCGGGTCATACATCGAAGAAGTCTCGGAAGGCAAGCTTCATTATGACTGGCCGGCCCAGGTGAACAAACTCCTGCTCGACCCCTCGTTCGACCTCATCCTGTCTATAGGGCAGGTGGTGCCTCACGAGGTTGTGGGCATGGCCAACTATACCAAGAACATCTTCGTAGGGACAGGCGGCAGCGAAGGCATCAACAAGAGCCATTTCATAGGCTCCTCCTACGGTATGGAGCGGCTGATGGGCCGTCCCGGTGGCCCCGTGCGCGCGGTGTTTGAATATGCACGCGAACATTTTATTCCCCAGCTCCCCATAGTGTATATCCAAACCGTTCTCGCCAAAAACGAGGAAACCGGAAAGATGGACTTGAAGGGCCTGTTCATAGGAGATGACGCGGAATGCTTCCGCAAGGCCTGCGACCTTTCGATGGAGACCAATTTCATTATGGTGGATCATCCGATCAAAAAGTGCATAGTCTATCTGGACCCCGAAGAGTTCAAGAGCACCTGGCTTGGCAACAAGAGCATCTATCGCACCAGGATGGCCCTGGCCGATGGTGCCGAACTGATAGTGCTGGCTCCGGCGCTCCGCGAATTCGGCGAAGACAAGACAATCGACGGCCTAATCCGCAAATATGGTTACAAGGGCACACCGCACACGCTGAAATGCACCGACGAGAATGCCGACCTGCAGGAGAATCTGGGGGCTTCCGCCCATCTTATCCATGGCTCGTCTGAAGGCCGGTTCTCGATTACCTACTGCCCCGGCCCCGGCATGACACGCGAGGAGATAGAGGGCGTCGGCTTCAAGTATTGCAGTTATGATGACATGGTGGCCCGCTACCCTATCGACAAACTGAAAGACGGATGGAACACCATGCCAGACGGAGAAGAGGTTTACTACATCTCCAATCCCGCACTTGGGCTCTGGGCACATCCCGACAGATTCAAGGACTAAATGAAAATTATAGCTGACAACAAAATTCCATTCCTCCGCGGAGCGCTCGAACCCTTCGCGGAGGTGGTTTATCTGCCCGGCAAGGAAACAACCCCCGAGGCAGTAAAAGATGCAGACGCACTCATCACCCGCACCCGCACGATCTGCAATTCCTCGCTTCTGGAAGGATCTTCTGTAAAAGTAATAGCCACAGCCACAATAGGTTTCGATCATATCGACACCGCCTGGTGCGAAGAACACGGGATCATCTGGCGAAATGCCCCGGGATGCAATTCCTGGAGCGTCAAGCAGTACATCACCGCACTGCTGCTCAGCCTCGCCCGCAGACGGGGTCTGGACCTTTCGGCATTGACCCTTGGCGTAGTGGGTGTCGGCAACGTTGGAAGCAAGGTGGCCGAAGCCGCAGGCATCCTCGGAATGAAAGTTTTGCTGAACGATCCTCCGCGCGCTCGCAAAGAAGGGCCGGAAGCCTTTGTGGAACTGGACGAACTGGTGCGTCGCAGCGATATCATCACCCTGCACGTCCCCTTGCAGAAAGAAGGCCAGGACGCAACATGGCATCTGTTTGACTCGGATCGCCTTGCTTCGATGCGCGCCTCTCAGATACTGATCAACTCTTCCCGCGGCCCCGTTGTGGACAACAAGGCCCTGAAATCCGCCTTGCAGCAGCACAAGATCGCAGGAGCATGCCTCGACGTATGGGAGGGAGAGCCAGATCTGGATCCTGAACTGGTGGAGCTTTTGGATTACTCCACGCCCCATATCGCCGGGTATTCCGCCGATGGTAAAGCCAATGGCACCACAGCGGCCGTACGTACCGTGGCAGAGGTCCTTGGATTGCCTCTCACCGATTGGGCGGCATCGGGGATTCCCGCTCCTTCGCAGAGTCTGGAGTTTGATATCTGCGCCGAAGGCAAAACCCTGCAGGAAGTCCTCACGGAAGCCGTGCTTCACACTTACGACATTACTGCCGACAGCAATGCACTGCGTTCCGATCTCGGGGCATTCGAGCGTCTCCGCGGGGACTATCCGATCCGCCGTGAGTTCACGTCTTTCACGGTAACCCTGCACGGCGGAACGCCGCAGATGGCGGGTCGCCTGAGAGAACTCGGATTCCGCATCAGATAGGACAGATCAATCTGGCAATTAAAAGCCCCGGCGAACGTGTGTCCGCCGGGGCTTTTTGGATTTGGATATAGATAGATTAGGTTAGAATGTTTAATTTACAGTGACGTTGGCAAGGGTGAGCGTTACACCGCCGACGGTAGCCTGAAGTTTGCATGTACCTGCGGATACAGCAACAACCGCATCCGTGGTTCCTCCCCATGTAACAACTGCCGGATCCGTACTTGCATATGTAACTCCGGGACTGTTATAGGAAAGCGTTATGATACCACTGCTAAAATCGTCCTTAAATCCAATTTGATAACCGGTATTATCACCAACAGAGAAGCTTCTGTCAATATTGAAATCCTTCCAATATCCCAGCGTATACCACTTATAATAGATATTAGAAGTAAAATGATAGACATTGACACTGCTGTCGCTTCCTGTGACGGTGATATCTGCTTCCGCCCAGACAATACTATAATGATTGGCAGAGGAAGGGGTCACGACCGCACCTTTGAAAGTCACGGCACCATCGGAAGTGACCGCAATCTGGCTGTCATCGGAAGAAGAGAAGGTGTAGGTAGTGGGGGAACCGTCGGTTGCAGCGGCGCGAAGATTGAGCGTATATCCGGGATACCGGTTGATTCCGCTGGCAGGAACTCCAGACCAATTCTCACTCTCAACAGTTTTGTATTCAAGCTTGATAGCCGGCATCGAGGAAAGCGTTACTATACGTCCTGAAGTAAAGTTCCTGCTGAGAAAATAGGTTTTACTAAGACCGTCAACCGTCACCTTGAGTGTAACCGATGATTCTCCAGACCTGGGCTTGATTACAATATAAACATCGTCGTCGAGTTTGCCACCGGTCACGCTTGCACCAGAAACGGTAATTTCACCGGCCGTAGAAGAGTAATCGCTCTTGTACTGCGAAGCAATCTGACCGCCGGAAAGAGCTATAGTGGCCGAACCTGTCTTGGACGAGAGTCCGGGGAATTCGATGCCCTTGGCGATTTTGATGATGCTCGTCCAAACATACATATCCTTGGATCCGGAAAGTTTTCCGTCAGAATACGAAAAATTATACGGATCATAAAAACCCATGGAAGCACATACGTTTTCAAAGCTGCCGTCCTGAGAGGAAAGGTCCCATACAAGCTTACCACCCGAATCAAGCGTGGAATAGGGATAAAAAGCCTGAATCTCACTGCAGTCAGCATCAATGCTGCTGGCAGTATTCACAAATTTCCCGCTGCGTTTTCCGACACCGGAAACGAGAGTGAATTTCTCGACATAATAGGTGTCGCTCTTTTTATATCTGATGGCAACGGCATCCCCTTCCTTCCAAGTTATACTTGTGCCGGAAATAGAAACTTTTGAGTCATCGCTCCGGTCAAGTTCAACCGAAACGGCATGAATATTTTCGTTAGAAACAGGGATTGTTGTCTCTGCTTTTTCACAGGAGAAAACGGAAAGCATCAAAACAAGCGATGCAATAAAATAAACAGTCTTTTTCATAACATTGCTTCTTTTAACGATTACCAATCCTCTTCGGTAAGAGAGTACAAATAAAGACCATCAACCTCAGTGCTGGCCGCAATGGGATTGAGCGACGAAATGGAATGCTCGCAGCACTCCGGACGGCAGTATGGCTGCCACTGTGGATTTTTTACTGACATAATATTGATGATTGACACTTCTGCGTAACCGTAAGGTACAAAGGTATGCGCGAAGGCCAATGCCAAAAAGATTAAAACTAACTATTTTGCCCAATGGCAGATAGTTAGTTTTAATCATAAAAGTGTCTGGCCCCCTTAGAACAGGCCTTTTTCGGTAGCAATCCGTATCATCTCGGCATTACTGCGAACACCCATCTTGGAATAAATATTCTGCTTGTGATTGTTTACGGTGAACACACTAATGTGCAGGCGATCGGCAATCTGCGCAGCAGTAAGACCCTCCCGGCTCAAACGAAGTATCTCCATTTCTCGGGAAGTAAGCCCGAAACGGGCACCGGCACCGGCACGTTCGCGCGCAAGTGCGACAATGTAATCGGCAATTTCACGAGCCTCGGGATCAGATTCTCCCACAAGCGATGCGCAACGTTCCCGAATCGAAGCCTCGTCCATAGTTGATATATCGTGGAAAGCCTCGGAAACCTTGCTGTTGAAAGAAGGATTGGTAAAATCTTTAGATATGAAACGAAGAAGTGCTTCCTTTCCCTTGTCCGCCGCATAAATCCTCTGTCTGCTGCCGAAAACCACAACAACCAAGGCAATGAGAAGCAGCACCGCAAACACAAGCACGGACAACCAGCGGAGAAGAATCCTTATCCTCTCCTGCTTGAGCGAACTATCGTACATGCTCTCCATATTCTGAAGAAGAGCGTCCGACTTCTGTCTCATAAAGCGTTCCATTGCATATACATACTGCTGATGCGCAGCAGCGGCGTTTTCGACGTCCCCCTTGAGCGAGTAGAACATCACCATCTGGTTATACGCCTGCGACTTGTGTAGAAAATCGTCATTCCCGCTGATTTCGAGTATCTTGTTGCAGCAGTCGATGCCCTCATCCAGTTTTGCGCCCTGACGCAGATAGCGCATGCGGTAGGTATAGGATTTCGCTATGGATTCTTCGAGGCCATGATCCCGGGCGAGCGCCTCCCCGGCATCAAGATAGTCACCCGCCTTGGCATAAAGGACCGGATCTATTTCCCTGCGGAAGCGGTTCTTCCCCACATACACCTGCGAAATATTGAAAAGGACGTCCGCCTTCACCGAAGGACATCCGTAGGAGAGCTTAAGTGCCTCTTCGAGGTATCCCAATGCCTCATCATCACGGACATCTTCTTCGGTTATTGCCCCGCAAAGGCAGACCTTGCCTTTCTGGAGCAATGCCATTGCTACAAGACTGTCAATACCGCTCTCCCTTGCAAGACTCTCCGCCTCGCATGAGTGTTCCCATGCCTGGGCATCACGCCATGTCATAATGTCAATAGCGGCAAGATGGCTCAACACCTCGGATTTGGCCGCAGCGGAGTGACTCCTGTCAGCCGCATCCAAAGCTTTGAGCGCATAATCAGTGGCAAAATCCCACTCCTGCAGGCGCGAGAATTTATCAGATTCCGACAAAAATGTCTTATACCCAGAAGCATTGTCATTAACGGAACAAGCTTGAAGAAGGCATGAAATAACAACAGCGGCACCGATTGTAACGGTGCCGGCTGCGTTAATCAAGTTCTTGAAGAGCATATCAATAATTCTCTTTGTGAACCTCGAAGTAAGCTTTTGGATGAGCGCAAACGGGACACACTTCCGGAGCCTTGGTGCCAACGACAATGTGCCCGCAGTTGCGGCATTCCCAGACCTTGACCTCGGACTTTTCAAAAACCTGAGCGGTTTCTACGTTCTTCAGCAGCGCGCGGTAACGCTCTTCGTGCCTTTTTTCAATAGCACCTACCAAGCGGAACTTTGCGGCGAGCGCCTTAAACCCTTCGGCTTCGGCAGTCTTTGCAAAACCCTCATACATGTCGGTCCATTCGTAATTTTCGCCATCGGCAGCAGCCGCAAGATTAGCTGCGGTGTCGCCAATGCCTTCGAGTTCCTTGAACCACATCTTGGCATGTTCCTTTTCATTTTCAGCTGTCTCAAGGAAAAGAGCAGCTATCTGCTCGAAGCCTTCTTTCTTTGCGGCAGAGGCAAAATAGGTGTACTTGTTGCGAGCCTGGGATTCTCCGGCAAATGCAGCCTGAAGGTTTTTTTCGGTCTGCGTTCCTGCGTATTTATTAGCCATATCCTTTAAAAATAATATTATCTCTTCGCAAAGATAGAAAATAATTATCTTTGCACAAACAAAAGAAAATCAAATGAAACAGTTCTGGAAAATGCTTCTTGCCGTAGTTTGCGGCATCCTGCTGGTTAACCTTCTTGTCATCATGTTCTTCGCGAGCCTGGCAGGCTCGGCAGGCAGCGCCCAGAAGAACCCCATACCTAAATCGGGAGTGCTTGCAATCGACCTTTCGGAAGTAATCCTTACCGAGCAGGAAGTGCCGGTCAACCCCATGGCAATGCTTCAGGGGCAGACCGTGGTGAGCCTTGGAATCCATAAAGCCGTAAAGGCGGTAGAAGCCGCCGCACAGGATCCGGGAGTAAAATTCATCTTTCTCCGTGCCGACGGCAACACTTCCGGACTTTCCGCACTCGGCACCCTGCGTCAGGCACTCCAGAACTTCCGCCGCAGCGGAAAGGCAGTCATTGCCTGGACGGAAGCTCCCGGGGTAGGCTCCTTCTACCTTAATTCCGTTGCCGACAAAATATACATGTCATCATATCAGGGTTCGAACGGTGCCTTCAACGGTCTCTGCGCACAATCTTTCTATCTTAAGGATCTTCTCGACAAGGCAGGCGTGCACATGCAGCTGATCCGCCACGGGAAATACAAATCTGCAGGCGAAATGTACGTGCGTAATTCCCCGAGCGAGGAAAATAAGGAGCAGTACCAGCGTATGGTGGATTCCATGTGGGAGACCATCGGAAGTGTAATCGCGCAGGGGCGCGGAATCTCAATGGAGGATCTGAACAGGATGACCGACGGGCTCGAACTCTGCCTGCCGGAAGATTATCTTGCAGCAGGAATGGTGGATGCCCTGTTCACCCGCGAAGAGCTCAAGGAGAAACTCACCGCACTCGCCGTGGAGAGCAGTTTCAAAGACGTGAAATTCATTCCCTTCGCAGACTACGCGGCTGCAAAAGTGCTCCCGGATTTCCGTGCCAAGGACAGAATCGCAGTGCTCTATGCAGACGGAGAGATTGTTGACGGAAAAGATCCTCTCAACAACATCGCTGGTGACCGCTTCACAAATATCATTGACAAGATTCGTTCCGACAACGGAATCAAGGCAGTGGTTCTGCGTGTCAACTCCCCCGGAGGAAGCGTGCTGGCCTCGGAAAAGATCAAGCACGAACTCGACCTGCTCGGCGAGAAAGTTCCCGTCATTGCATCATACGGCGATTATGCCGCATCCGGAGGATACTGGATCTCCAATAACTGCAGCAAGATATTCTCCGATGCCACCACTCTTACCGGCTCAATCGGAGTTTTCGGGCTGATTCCCGAAGCGAGCAAGACGCTGAAAGACGTGCTGCATGTTGGCACTTACTCGGCCAAATCCCACAAGCACGCCGACATGGCCCGCCTTACCCGCCCCTTCGACCAGGCAGAATACAATTATATGCTCCGCAGTATCGAAACCATTTACGACAAGTTCACTTCCCTGGTTGCAGAAGGCCGAGATATGGAGCAGTCCCGCGTAGATGAAATCGGCCAGGGCCGTGTTTGGACCGGGTCAGATGCACTGAAAATCGGACTTGTAGATGAAATCGGGACTCTCGAGGACGCCATTTCCTACGCCGCCACCTCAATTGGAGCAGAGAGCTATCAGCTTGTGGAATATCCGAAGCCCCTTACCGGGATGGAATATTTCCTGGGATCGCTCGGGCAAACAACTGAACACCAATACGTTAAGGCATTCCAAAAACTCTCCGAGCCTCGCGTCATGGCAAGGATGCCCTATCAGGTTACATTGTTTTAAAGCAGCAGCAAAACTGCAAAAAGATATAGGGTAAAGCCCTGGAAGACAGCCCTGGTGCGATTCTGCTCCCCCAGCAGACAATCCATCGGGGCTGTCTGCATCAAAGCATCGAGATCCTCGCCGTCCGGCAGGCTTCGCGACGCCCATTTGCGTATTACCTGCCCATCGTTCAGATAGGTCACTCCCCCATTGGAACGATTGAGGGTGAGCAGGAGTTTGCGGTCAGAGAACCAGCATCCCGACAGGAGCAGGGGGTTGACAAGCCCGGGATCGTCAGGAGAAGAAGCAAGAAGCAGAAGCGGAGTGAATCCCTTCTCCGAAGCGAGGGCCATGAATCCGGCAGTCTTCGTTTCATCTATCCCGGATGGGTCGTACGCACTGATTACCATAACCCGGCCTTTGAGGGCGAGGCTGTCGGCATAATCGTAAGATGCATCATAAAAATAGAGCGGCTGCTCTTCCAACTCGATTCCGGGCTTGAAATCCGTATAATCCCTAAGCGGAATTGAGAGCGAAGAATACAGCAGGAACATCACCAGCGAAATCGCGGCAAGAGAAAAACTCACATATTTGATGCGCTGCGGAGCACCGGGATTTCGGAACGGAAGAAAAGCCAGACACCACAATGCATCCAGAATCAGATTTTTAAGAAATGTCTGGGCATGATTCAAATGCACCGCCTCGCCAAAACATCCGCAGTCCATTGCAGGTTTTGCAATATACAGGACGGCTGTAAGAATGGTAAAGAATATCAGCACCACGGCGGAAGTGAGAGCTATGGGTTTCCTCCACACCCCGGCCATCAGTGCGGCGCCAAGCAGGCTCTCCAGCATGGCCATGGCACATGCAAGCACCTTAGCTGCGCCCAGCAGGAAACGCAGATGAAAGAAC
The DNA here is from genome assembly GCA_902767465.1 of uncultured Bacteroidia bacterium. Taxonomy (GTDB): domain Bacteria; phylum Bacteroidota; class Bacteroidia; order Bacteroidales; family UBA932; genus Cryptobacteroides. The sequence goes on along the minus strand of CACXHM010000048.1, from coordinate 19,791 downwards.
TTTAAATACTCTTCCATCACCAGTCCGGATCCCACCGGGTCCATGATCTTGAGGATGCCGGCAATGAGCAGCACCATCCCGAGAATCACAGCGCATATTCTTCTGAATCCATTCATAACACGTTGTCCACCAAAGCTTTTATCTTGGCAAATATATCTTCTGGAGGAAGCATTCTTCCTTCGCTATCGGAGCAGTCCACGCATTTCAGGCTGGCATCGACCTCCGCCTGCCGAAGATACATTTTCCGCACCCGTTTCTGAAACTCTATGCTCTTCTCATGTATATCCTGGGCATGATGGAGATAATTCCTGTCCGCCCCGTTCCTCTCGCCCGAAAGGCTTTTCTCCACAAATGAGATGGGGACATCGAGGAAGATGTTCAGGTCCGGCCGCGGCTCGTCGAAAAGGCCGAATTCGGTATTGATGATCCACTCGCGAAGCGCCTCAGCCTCGTCCCTGTTTTCGAGTTTCGCACACTGATACGCAAGGTTCGAATACACGTAACGATCAAGCAAAACGGTTCCTCCGCTGCGAAGTTTTTCTTTGATAAGAGGCGCAGCACCGTGCCTGTCTTCAGCAAACAACAGGGCAACTAGCTGCGGATGCACCGTCTCTATGGAACCGAACTCCCCCCGGAGGAAGCGACTGATGAGATCCCCGTACAAAGGAGCATCATAACGCGGGAAATGGATATACTCCAACCCCGGACATTTCTTTCCGAGATATTCGCGAAGCAGGCGCACCTGCGTAGATTTTCCGGCACCGTCAAGGCCTTCGAGTACTATCAGCATATCTACAAAGATACGGTTTTTATTGCAATGTTTTGAATATATTTGCACTATGATTCTCATGGGCATAGTGAACCTTACACCGGATTCTTTCTGGGAGAAGAGCCGTGCGACAGACGCGGAGGCCATACGACAGCGCATTTCAGACCTTGTCGGACGCGGCTGCAGCATCATCGATTTCGGTGCGGTATCCACCCGTCCCGGTGCAGCAGACGTATCCCTCGAAGAAGAATGGCGTCGGTTGGAACCGGCTCTGGAGGCCGCAGGCAGGCTGGTGCAAGACCTGCGCCACCCTCGGCTTAGAGGGGGGACCATGAACGAAGAGAACGGTGGGACGAAGCGAAGCGAAGCCGTCGGCAGGAGTCTGCCTGCGGCCTCGATCGACACCACCAGAGCCGAGATCGTGAGACGCGTTTACAAGACTATTGGTCCGTTCATCGTGAACGACATTTCTGCTGGGGAAGACGACCCCGACATGTTACGTACTGTAGCAAATCTTGGCCTTCCCTTCATAGCAATGCATAAACGCGGTAATCCCGGGTCTATGGATTCATTGACCTACTATCCGAACGGAGTAGTAAAAGCTGTTGATGAATATTTCCGGGAGTTCGCCCATAAGGCAGAAAGACTTGGCATACGTGAATGGATACTCGATCCCGGATTCGGCTTTGCAAAAACCCCGGAGCAGAACTGGGAGCTTCTCGAAAAGCTCGGAAGCTTCAGACATTTCGGCCGCCCAATTCTGGCAGGGGTTGCCGACAAGCGCTTCACCCGGACTCAAAATCCCTATGATTCCTGCATGAATACCGGAAGCTCCTACGCTGAAGAGCTGGCAAAGAAACGCGGTGCCGACATTTTGAGAGTGCATTAATTTTAACTATATTTGCAGCCCGAACGGAATTGAGGTATGGTGTAATGGTAGCACTGCAGATTTTGGTTCTGCCTGCCCAGGTTCGAATCCTGGTACCTCAACTTTTTTATCTCTTTTTTATTCGCTTTATTATCTGTTTGTGAATGACAATTGGAACAAAGTATCATCAAATTTCCAATTGTATGGTTTTGGTGATTACCGTCAATGACAAGAACATTTGCACAGGTTCTCGCTGATTACCAACTATTTCTATCACAATAATTTAATATGTTTGTCTCTGGTGCATTTTCACCAGAGACAAACATGGGAAATGGTTGAAAAACAGGAATATGCGAATCAGCACGCAGGGATGCTTGATCGGGCTCGTCTGAGGAATCGAAGACCATAGCACCACAAAACTGCAAAATAGTGTTATCATTTATAAAATATGTTATACATTTTATTATATTTGCAGGGAGAAAAATAATATAAACATGCTTACAGAAAGGACTCAAACCGCATTCAGACTGGATACAGCACTGCTTGGCAGGCTCAAACGCAAAGCCCGCGCACAAGGAAAAACATTGAACGCATTCGTGGAGAACATTCTACGCAAAGAAGCTCCTGCGGAACCGGAATGGCCCAAAGTGGCCTTTCCGGCGGAAATCCCCGATTTCGTGAAAGAACTGCGGCTGGACAAACCTCTCGAATTTACCAAAGAGGATCTCGACACCGATCCTAAACTGGATTATCTCGTCCGCAAACATATTTATGGAGAATACGGCCATGATGAATAAACTGTTCCTTGATACAAATGTGGTTATGGACACCATGGAATATGGAAGAGAACACAGCACATACTCCTCCCTTATATTAGGATTCTGCAATGTGTTCAACCTGTGCATATCCGTCCAGACCTTCTCCGATATTGCCTACATAGTAAGAAAAGAATATTCCGGCAAGCGCGTGAAGCACAAATTCGAAATACTCATGAATCATTGCACAGTACTGACCATGCTTGCAACGGATTTTGCCAGAGCGTTGCAGTCGAAATGCCCGGACATGGAAGATGCTATGCAGATATCGTGTGCAGAAACGACAAATTGCGATGCAATCATAACAGCCAACAAAAAGCACTTCAGCGCATACACCGACATACCGGTATATACGCCGAAGGAATTCATAGAGGCGCTGCAGGCAGCGCAGTAAGCCTACTCCATCAACTTCTTGTATTTGAAGCGCTTGGGTTCGGCATCTCCAAGGCGGGCGCGACGGTTCTCTTCATATTCAGAGTAGCTTCCCTCAAAGAAATAGACGCTTGAATCGCCCTCAAAAGCGAGGATATGCGTGGCAATCCTGTCGAGGAACCAACGGTCGTGAGAAATCACGACGGCACACCCTGCAAAGTTCTCCAGGCCTTCTTCCAGTGCACGAATGGTATTGACGTCCACATCATTGGTTGGCTCATCGAGAAGCAGCACGTTTCCTTCGTCCTTAAGGGTCAATGCCAAATGAAGCCTGTTGCGTTCACCTCCGGAAAGCACTCCGCATAGTTTTTCCTGGTCCGCTCCCGAGAAGTTGAAACGCGACACCCATGAACGGGCATTAAACTCCCGGTTCCCAAGCCGTACCCATTCCGAATTGTCGGCGATAGTCTCGAAAACCGTCTTGTCCGGGTCTATGCTCTTGTGCTGCTGGTCCACATAGGATATTTTCACGGTATCCCCTATTTCGATTGTACCCGCATCCGGCTGCTCCAAACCCATGATAAGCCGGAAAAGTGTTGTCTTTCCTGCACCGTTCGGGCCGATTACACCTACGATTCCGGCAGGGGGCAGTACGAACGAAAGATTCTCAAAGAGCAACTTGTCGCCGTAAGCCTTGCTGACACCTTTGAAATCGATGACTTTGTTTCCGAGACGCGGTCCGTTAGGAATAAAAATCTCAAGGCTGGCTTCCTTTTCGCGGGCATCGGCCGAGGCAAGTTTCTCGTATGCTCCAAGACGGGCTTTACTCTTGGCGTGACGGGCTTTGGGGGCCATTCTGGCCCATTCCAATTCATGTTCAAGGGTCTTACGCCGCTTGCTCTCCTGCTTCTCTTCCATAGCCAAACGCTGAGTCTTCTGTTCCAGCCAGGAAGAATAGTTGCCCTTCCACGGAATACCCTCGCCACGGTCAAGTTCCAGAATCCACCCTGCCACATTGTCGAGAAAATAACGATCGTGGGTAACGGCTATCACCGTGCCCTTGTATTGCTGAAGATGCGCCTCCAGCCACTGGATGCTCTCGGTGTCGAGATGGTTGGTGGGTTCGTCGAGAAGCAGGACATCGGGCTGACGCAGAAGCAGTCTGCAAAGAGCCACGCGCCTGCGCTCACCTCCGGAAAGATTTTTTACCAAAGCATCGGAAGGAGGGCACTGCAGGGCATCCATGGCACGCTCCAACTTGGCATCCAGTTCCCATCCGTCATGATGCTCTATCATTTCCGTGAGTTCACCCTGACGTTCGATGAGGGCGTTCATTTCATCGTCCGAGAGGGGCTCCATGAACTTTGCAGAGATCTGCTCATACTCTTTCAGCATATCGACCACTTCTTGCACACCCTCCTGAACCACTTCCATTACAGTCTTTTCCGGATCCATTTGCGGTTCCTGCTCAAGATAGCCCACAGAATAACCGGGAGCCCACACCACTTCGCCGCGGTAGCCTTTTTCCACCCCGGCAATAATTTTCAGAAGCGTCGATTTTCCAGATCCGTTAAGACCTATGATGCCTATCTTGGCTCCGTAGAAAAAAGACAGATATATATCCTTGAGTATAACTTTATTATTATGGGGCAGGACCTTGCCCACCCCATTCATGGAGAAGATTATCTTTTCATCGGCCATAGGCTGCAAGATAATCTTTTTTTTACAAATCTCCTATTTTGCAAATGAGTAGGAGAATCCGTCAACCCGATTCCAGGCACCGCGCGTAAAATCCGGGACCTCCACGGGAGCGTTGCCATTTTCGATGGAGAGTGCGCTCAGGGGAGCCACGGAGCACCATTCGGCAAGATCATAAACGTCCATGTCGAGAGGCAGGCCGTGATGCAGGCAGTACACAAGGCGATAATCCATGATGAAATCCATCCCGCCATGGCCTCCTACTTTTTTTGCAAGGGCGACAAGTTCCGGGGTGAGGATTTCATTGGGATGGGCATCCTGAAGGGCCGAGAGCTCCGCACCGGAATAAATCTTTTCATCCGGGATAAAGCGTGCTCCGCCATCCGCGGCACCATAGTCGCGAAGGCAGTATTGCTGAACCGGATATTTGGCAGCATAGCCGTCGGTTCCAACAACCTGATACATACGGCTGTAAGGCCGTGGAGTGAGCACATCGTGCTCGATCAATATGGTTTTGCCGTTCTGGGTGGAAATCATGGTGGTAGTTTCGTCGCCGTTTACAAAATCCGTACAGGGTTCTCCTGTGAAACGTTCCATCATCTTGCCGCCATTGAAGGATTTGGTATCCATCGATACAAGTGTCTTCATGCGGTCGCCACGATGTATGTTCAGAACCTGGCAGACAGGGCCGAGGCCGTGAGTCGGATAAAGGTCTCCGCGATGTTTTCTGTTATAATCCTGACGCCAGCCATGCCAGTAGTTCTCCCACACCTTATCGAGATTATGATGATACGATCCTTCACAATGGATAACCTCCCCGAATACACCGTCCTGCGCCATGCGGAGCGTCGCCAGTTCAAAAAAGTCGTAAACGCAGTTTTCCAGCATCATGCAATGCTTGCGGGTGCGTTCGGAAGTGTTTACGAGCGACCATATTTCGTCGAGATTGAGAGCTGCCGGAACCTCGATTGCAGCGTGTTTACCATGCTCCATGGCATATTTTGCAATAGGAGCGTGATTGACCCAGTCGGTGCAGATATACACCAGATCCACGTCGTCCCGCTCGCACAGCTGTTTCCAGGAATCCGCTTTTCCGGCAAAGACCGCAGCTTCGGGCCGGCCATGCGACTTAAGCCATGCAAGCGACTCCTCCGCCCTGTCGGGCTCTATATCGCAAAGTGCAGTCACAACGGCATCCGGAACATAACTGAGCCTCTCAACCGCAAAACTGCCCCTGCGCCCGAGCCCCACAACTCCTATACGCACAACATCCAGAGGCTCTGCCGTCAAGCCGAGAACGTTCTCCTGTCCGGCAGGCCGGGCAGGTATCCTGGTTTTGATAGTTTTTGATGCAGTTCCGCACGATACAGCTGCGATCAGCGCAACACTGAATAACAATGCTTTAATTCTCATATTATTCCTATTTATTTTATTTTCATAGATATAGAGACTGTCTCCCCATTTACGGGAATTCTCAGATACGCTCCCATAAAACCTCCCAACTGGGTAAATGCGAGACCTGAAGAGCGCATGGTCTTTTCCATTTTAATGGCTCTGTCGGATTCCAAAACCACTTCTGCGTTGTCTCTTCTTATGACAAGTTTCCGTGATCCAAAGAATTCCAATTCATCGTCGGGAGTGCAAATCACAGGGAGGATAAAATCACCTTCCCCAAAAACCTCGATTTTAAGGATGTCCCCACGAAGAGTGTACTTCATCCGGAACGGCCCATCTTTACGTCCTGTTTTATCGGCAAGATTTCCTTCAACCAGCACGCAGGCTCGTTTCGTATTCCCTTCCACGCTTATCTTTACATCTTTGTCGTAAACATTGGAAAAAGAGCCGTGCTCAATTCGCGGGGTGAAACAACGGGTAATGGTATCGTTAACCTGCCACTGCATGTTAAGCGGTTCGTCCGCCTTGTATTCCATGCTGGTGCCTGCAAGGACCAGACCGCATCTGCGATGATACAGAAGAGACAAACTACCTCCTGAAGTGGCCTGGGTAGGTCTTTCACACCAATTGTCGGCACTGCTCACAGTGGCGCGCCAGCTGTCGGTACCGAGGATATGGATACCACGGCTCGGATACTGTTTTACACCGAAAGCGGTTTCCGAGGGAATATGGGGGCACTTCCCGTCCGGGACATCCGAGAAATCGGTATCTATCCAGTCCGGCAGAGGCTTCATATGGCAGAACGCATGATGGATACAGGCGGGTTCACCGGCCTTTTCATAATATATTCCACCTGTCAGGAGTCCGCTTGCATCGGTACATCTTTCGTATAATCCAAGAGTGCGGTCTACAGCCCGCAAAGCCTCAGGGAAGCCATGCCTGGCAAGAGAAGAAAGCATGGGCAGGACCCCGTCGGAAGTTCTGCTACCCCAGTAGGTCCATTTGTTTGACCTGCTTCCCACGCTGTTGTCCAGGCCTCCGTCCGGAAGGATAAAATCGAGATGGGCCCTTGCACTTTGCAGGAGCAGCCTCAAAAAGTCTTCATCCCCAGATCTTTCGGCATATTCAAGCATAAGAGGAAGGGATTCCTCGGCATTATATCCGAAATCTACTGCCCGCTGCCCATTCGGGCTGAGCAACCCAATCGGATGGCCTTCTCCGAAAAACAGTCCGTCCTGTGCGAAGTACGAAGGCAGCAGCGCTGCCTGGCTACGGGCACGGTCGCGGTATTTGTCATTTCCTGTCACCTCCCAGGCAATCTCCATACTCAAAGGACTGGCCGCCATATAGTTCACCACCACATTGCCCCATGGTTTGCCAAGCCAGTTGTATATCCATTCCGACTGACGGTCAAAAATATTGCGCCATTCCGTTGCGATTTCTTCCGGAAGCACATCCCCAAACGCCAGGAGAGTCTTTCCGATGGCAATTTGGCTAAACTCGGTAATAGGTTTCCAGGTATTCGTCCTGTCGTTTCTTATCGAACCGTCGCTCTCTTGCAGATTAGCCACGGTCCATCTCACCGCATCGCGGGCCGCATCAAGATAACGGGAGTCGGAACGGTTGTGCCAAAGCCAGGTAAGTGGCCATACCATATCGATAACCCGTCCATGCCCATTCTCACATGAGGGACATGAGAAATTGCCTGCATCGGCACCTTCTTTTATCTGCAATGAAAGCAAAGCATCCGCCCAGCGGACCAGAAGCTTTTCCGCACCGGCCTTCGTCCGAGCCACAAGCGCGCGCGTTCCATCCGGATTCTCTTCCACCACGAACTCATCTCCCCTGCGGGTATCGACTTCTATGAGCCCCTTGCCGGAATCAAGAAGCCTGTACGAAACCTCCTTCCCTGCATGGTCAGCCACCTTGAAAGACGACATTCCCGTCTGCAGGCGGCAGGTGCCTCCCCTGTCGCTCACGACACGAATCGATGTCGTCCGGCCATCCTTGCGCACAGCACTCACCCTGAATGCTCCGGCTGCCCGCATGTTACTGAAGGAGCAATCTTTCCAACTGTCAGGGCAACCCCAGAAGATGCGTATCCTGTCACCCCAGTCCTGCATATACATATCTTCGAAAGAGCACATTGCAGCAAACGGAGTCTCTATGACCGGTCCTGATTCATTGTAAAGAGTATTATGCCGGACCCAACCTGCCAGGAAGCGTTTCATGAGTGCCAGGGCTGCATCACCGTCTCCTCGAGAGCAAAGCATGGAGGCCTTTCCTGTGAGCGAATATCCCGTATTGCCTTGCCAGCGGTTCACCGAAAGGGCCATCCGTGCGCTGTCATTCGGGTTCTCCCAGTCCAGCATGTGATAGGGATATATCATAAAGAGATGGGAATAATGCCGGTGGTTCGTGTCGAGGAACTCGAACTTGTCACTCACTTTGAACCCTGTTGTTTCGTTGTAGCGGAACGGCACCAGATGCTCAAGAAAATCTTTCCATTGCGGCAGCAGAGGATCGTTGATGCCGAATTTTTCATCCATTTCTATAAGCGCCTGAAGCCCCCAGCGGAGATTGGCAAGGTCATAATTAGAGTTCGGCCCCACCGACTCGGAGCCTTCCTTATATTCGGGAGATGCGGTGGGAGGAAGGCCGTAGCTGCCATCCGGACCGGTCGTACGGATACGGAAGAAGAGGTTCACCGCAGCTTTCAGCAGCGGGAACAGGCGCTCCTTCATATGAAAATCATCTCCGTAGGCCTTGCACTGCTGATACCAATAGAAGAGGGTCCATGTCAGATTACCGACTTCGTAATTATTACGTTCCGCTCCTCGCGGATCAAGCCGGCTGCGCATATCGTAACTCGATGTGCGGGGCATGGCCATGCATTCCGTCCAACCCTCCTGCCCGGGATTATCGGTGACGTTGCGAACCAGATTGGCTCGGTTGTTCCAGAACGCATCCCAAAGAGGCTGGGCAAATTCGCCAAGACCGACGCGTGTCTGCCAGCTATAGGTGAGCTGGATATTAAGGTTCATCCAAATGGCAGGCCAAGGAGTGTCGTATGTGGGCCAGACGCCCTGAAGGTCAACTATGGGCTTGCCGGGACGAGCGGTGGACGCGAACTTGTAGCACTGCATCCAGTAAAAGCCCTGCACCTGCGGATCCGGGAACTCCATCGTGGCGATCCGCGAATAGAAATCGTGCCACCATTGAATATGCTGTTTTTCCAATCGCTGCGAAGGAACTTTTGCCACGTCAAGCACGTTGCGCATGGCCTCCATGCAGGCGGAGTCAAGATCGCTATTCTGAGCGACGGTGGCAATTACCCGACGGAACTCTCCTTTAAGGATCTGTTTCCAGGCAACTACATAATACTTGTTGATTTTGGCAAAAGAACTGTCGGCCGCAAGAGGCTGAACCAACATTTCCACACCTTTGATGCTTTCCCTCCAGGGATCCGGATTCGATTTGCCCTCACCGTTCAGATAGTCCGCAGGAACCCTTGACGCAAGCATGGCATCATTTCCCTCCCAATGTTTGATGAATGGACTCACCGCCTGCTGCGGAACAAAGTCCCAGGAGTAGCCGGTCTCACCACCGCTTGTATTCGTCTCGAACACTATAGCATCGCGACATGCATGTACATAGGTTTTGAAATCAATGCTGCCTTTATCCGTTGTAAAAGTCCCCGTAGTGACAGCATCGCGAATCTGCAGGCGCATCTGCTCCTTCTTGACTTTTCCGGAAGTACGCAGAACAAAGTATCCGATGGGCAGACGAGCTCTCGTAAACACATTGAATTCGCCATCCCTGACCTCGGTAACATCACTGCGGCCCACATTCAGACGATATGCGCCCTCTTCCAACTTATAGAAATTGGTTCCGAGAAGGCCGTTTCCCATGATGGCTCCATCGTAGTAGCCGTCGTTCCGGCCCCAGTGCGTGTGCCGCTGTCCGAAGGCATAAACCGGATCGGAAGTAAGTTTATCCCATGTAAGATCGTACGGGAAATGCTCCGCTCTAAGCGGGGCGAAGAAAAGAAAAAGCAGCGGTAACGACCTGAGAACCGGGCACATAGGATCAGTTTTTGAAAACATTTCTCACGGCTTCCAGATAACTGAAGCCATATTTATAATCGGGGAGCAGATATGATGATTCCACCCACACGGTATCCGCCCTTGTTTTTATCCATATTGCCACGGTAATTGTACCCCTTCGCATCGAGAAGCGGATAATGGACAGCTTCGAGACTTCTCAGGAAACGTCCGTAATCCTTGACCTCCGGATTTCTCCATTGAACTTCAGCCCCTGCGATCATGCGGGGCAGAAGCATATACTCCAAATGCTCATTTTCGGAGATGAACTCCGTCCAAAGGCTTACCTGGCTGCCCAGGATATGATGTTCCGTGCCCGGCTTGACCCCGTCGAGAGGATCGAGTGCATACACATTCTCCAACGGAAGGAAACGCCTGCCCTTGTGAATGGCAAGAGGCTCGTTGTCCCAGTCATCGCTCTGATAATAATCAAGATAGCAGTTGAGTGCCGGAGTCATCACAACATCAAACCCGCGCTCCGCGCCCTCTATTCCAGCTTTGTTGTCGTGCCACGACATGATGGCAGCCCCTTCATCAAGTTCACCATCCATTATCTCGGACCAACCTATCACTTTGCGGCCCCTCTGCGAAAGGAACTTCTGCACATGGTTGGCAACATGGCACTGCAACCTTTCCTCCTTGGTAAAGCGCTCATCATCGGTGTAACCCAGTTCTGCAATCTTCGCCTGGCATTTCGGGCACTTCTTCCACATGGTTTTTGGACATTCGTCGCCACCTATATGGATATACTTTCCAGGGAAAAGCCTGCAGACCTCATCCAGAACGGCATCCAGAAAATCATACACCGCGGGATTGCCCGCGCACAACACCTGGTCGGAGATTCCCCAGCCGGAACGAACCTCGTAGGGGCCTCCAGTACAGCCGAGTTCAGGGTAAGACGCCAGAGCGGCAACCATGTGTCCGGGAAGATCCACTTCCGGAATCACCGTAATCCCTTTCGAGGCTGCGTATTCAACTATTCCAGTTATCTCCTCAACAGAATAGAACCCGCCGTATCTGAGGCCGTCCATGCGTTGTAAAGATGCGCTCGCACGCCATGCACCAACTTCGGTAAGCTTCGGATATGCAGGAACCTCGAAGCGCCAGCCCTGATCATCGGTAAGATGCCAATGGAAGGTATTCATCTTATAGAAAGCCATGACATCCAGCACCTTGCGGACTTCCTTGGCAGTGAAGAAATGCCTTACGCAATCCAGCATCAGTCCGCGATATCCAAAACGCGGCGAATCCTCGACAACACAACAGGGAATACTCTCACCCATCTGTTCAAGCGTAGTGAGAGCATAGCGGCGCCCGCTTTCCGTAGAGGAACTCACCGTTATCTTCTTCGGGGACACCTCTATACGGTAGCCTTCAGCCGGAATGGCCCTGTCGGTCTTGAATTTCATGCGGGCCGCGGATACATCACAGTTTCCTTCCAGGAACTCCACTTGGTTCGGATATGGAATAACACCCAGGCTTCGTTCCCGAGCCATGGCGCAGAAAGATGCAATCAGCAGTATAAATATACAAAAACGTTTCATGTCAACTATACTTCCCACCCGGGTTCATACTCTCTAGTAAACAAGGCTTCAGCCTCTTCGGATGCATTCAGGATGTGCCCGGAGGAGGGATCGACCGCAAGACTGCCGCCTGTGCGCTGGGCGATGTTGCCGAGCTGGACGAGCTGCGTGCTGATGCAGGCGTCCTTCAGGGTGGAATTTAGGGCGGCGCCGCTGCGGATCGCACTGAACCAGTTTTCAAAATGAATCATATCCAGCCTCTCGGAAGGATTGATAAGGTTTCCCGCCTCGAATGCGAGTTCGGACTTGCGGTGCCTTATCACGTTCCCCTTCATGTCCAAGATCTTATACTCGTTGCCCCCTCCGAGTGTCAGCGTTCCGTTTTCGCCGTAAAAGGCGACGCCGACGCCGAATCCGTCGGCAGGAGTGCTGTTGCAACTGCGCCCTTCCCACGAACCGGCCGCGTTTTCGCCGAACTGATATGTGATAAGCTGGGTATCGGGGAACTGCCAGTCATCGTGATAACGGAAGCGTCCGCCAACCGAAGTGACCAGCGTTGGATAAGCCTCGCCAAGCCCCCATCTCAGAATATCCACGAAATGTGTTCCGTTGTTGAGCGCTTCGCCCGTACCCCAACGATAGAACCAGTGCCAGTTGTAGTGAATGTAATTGTCGTGGAACTCACCGACCCTGGGAGCTGGTCCCTGCCACAGGTCCCAGTCAAGGGTATCAGGAACAGGCACGACCTTTCCCCTTCCAATCGAAGGACGGTTCGCCGAGTACCAGCTTTTTGCATAACGCACCCTGCCTATTGCACCGTTTCGCACCTCGTCGATCGCCTCGATGATGTTGGGCCAGGACCGCCGCTGGTTACCGGCGGTAACCACAAGCCGCGGATGCTTTGCAGCCGCGGCAAGGAGAGCCTCGTTCTCCGACGGGCAATAACTGGTAGGTTTTTCCAGATAGACATGCTTGCCGGCCTGCAGGCCCATGATGGCAGCCTTCGCATGCCAGTGGTCGGGCATGGCGATCACAAGCGCGTCGAAATCCCTGGATTCAAGCATTTTGCGTATATCCTTAAATGTTTGAGGGCGCCTGCCGGTCTGCTTGAAAACCTGTTCGGCGCAACGGTCCAGGGCCACCGAATCACAGTCGCAAAGCACGGTAACTTCGCATAGGGGCATCTTCGCATAGGTAGAGGCGAGAGCCAGCCCGCGGGAGTTCACACCGGCAACTCCAATCCTGATGGTATCGTTGGCTCCGGTTACTTTCCGTCCCCTGGCATCGGAAATCACGGGTAATCCCAGCGACATCGCCGCCGCTCCCATCGCCGCCTGTCTTATGAAGTCTCTTCTTGATGTCATATTACAGCATTTTCTTGATTATCAATAATATATCCCACAGCAACACAACTGCAAGCCAAAGAGCCAAAGCTATACACAGCACATACCCCAGCTGCGAAAACAGTTCCGTCCACGGCCTGTGGTATGCGACTATGGCTCCGGCATTGATACCCTCAGCAAGCACGAAGCATGCGACAAAAAGCCACAGTGCCGACAGCAGGTGTTTTTTTCTTATCACAATGTCTTTCATCAGAACTTCATGTAAGGGATCTTGTATTCGTCCGGGAAATGAATAAGTCTCTTCTCCTCCATGGCCATATTGGCGAGCAGACACAGAAGAGTGGCGCAATAGGCCTCCTCAACCACACGTTCGGCCTTTTCGCCCGTTATGCAGGACTGGCAGAAAGCGGAGAGTATCAGGTCTGAGCCGTCGTTTTCCGCAGCCACCATGCTCTGACCGGCATTGACGCTGACAGGGCCTGTCACGATTGGATGCGGCAAGTAAGGGTTGCGAAGTTCGGGCCTCCACGAAGGTCCGGCAGCCGGAATAGTGGCAAATGTCTTGTCGCGCAGCTGTGCAAGGAGCTGACGTATTCCGGAAAACTCATTGTCTTCCTCCAGATAGTACACGCCGCGGGTCAGGTCCACGGTGCCTTTTTTACCCAGGATCTGGTCCTCCATTCCGTTGTATTTGTTGGATATCAGCGATTCGTAGCAGATCTTGCGGCCGTCGGAATAGCGGTAGGTAACGTTGACGCTGTCGTATACTTCGCGCCCGTCCTTCCAATACACGATATCGCCCAGGCCCATGATTTCCGAAGGCATCTTATCGATAGTCCAGTTACAGACTTCCAGCTGGTGGCAGGCAAGTTCGGTCATAAGGCCCGCCGAATGCTCCTTGTAAAGCCGCCAGTTGATACTCCTTTCCAATGAAGGATCAGGCACCGGACGGCGCCAGTCGGCATTGCGGAACCAGTGGCAACGCATACCCACAACCTCGCCCACGAGGCCTTCCCGTATCTTTTTTACGCCCTCTATATACTTGGGATCATACATTCTCTGCATGCAGAAATAAAGGACGCGGTCAGTATGGGTATAGGCGTCGTAAACGGCTTTGCACTGCTCCATAGTGAGGGCCATGGCTTTCTCGCAAAAGACATGCTTTCCCGAAGACAGGGCATCGAGCGTTATCGGGGCATGGGAGCCCAGAGGCGTAGCAATGATAACCCCATCTATATCTTTATGTTCCAAGAGCTTGCGATAATCATCGAAAAGTTTTGCACCAGGAACCATGGCAGATGCGGCTCGCAGGTTGGTTTTATATGGGTCGCAAAGGGCGACGACCTGCGCGTGCGGGATTCCGCGCAGCATCGTAAGATGATACTGTCCCCGGGATCCGCAGCCGATGAGAGCTACGCGCGCCTTGTCAGCACCAATTTCGGCCAATTTTTCGGGAGTGCATGACTTGAGCCACGGCATGGTGGAAAACAGGGCGATTCCTCCGCCGATGCTTCCAAGGGTCTTGAGGAACATCCTCTTGCTTAAATCAACCGATTCTTTCATAAATCAAATATACAAACTTTTACTGAAGAAAAGCTATCCGACAGTTTGTTCTTTTGCTCTGGCGATGCAATCATGAACGCAGTGCTCAAAACTTCGGCATCGACCGGATCATCCGCCAAAACGCAAACCAGCCTGCGGCTGAGGCATTTCTCCCCGGTAAGGGGGTTGACTATATGCCCGATATACCCGGGAGTGTTGCCGGATGTCGACATAGCCATATCCCGCAGGCCCAGATCCTTGAGTACCCCGCCGCCAAAAGGATCCATCAAGTTCACCTTCCACTCGGGGCCATAGGGATGATGCCCCAACCCAAATATACTGCTGCCACCGAAGTCCACGAACGCGTTAAGGACCCCCCTTGACTGCAAAAGCTCTTTCGCATGACGGACCGCGACGCCTTTGGCGAGACCCCCGAAATCCAGCTGCCCGCCGGTTTTTACGGAAAAGAGCCCCAAGGTCCGGGGGGAATAACCTTCCCCCATTTCGATCCATTCCGACAGATGCTCCGACGTGGAATCCAGCTGCCCGGCATTCAGCCTTGCCACTTCGCTGTCGGCATTAAACCTGTCCAGAAGCGCATCCGAATGCTCCAGCCATGAACACATTTCGTCCCAGATCATCCTGGCGGCAGATTCGGCTATATCCGGAATAACCATATCGAAACGAGTCCCCATAACCCGTTCGATGTGGCCATGTACGAAGCGGCCTTCCTGCGAATATGAAAACTCACTTCTCATTCGCGTGACGCCATTTCAACAGCTTTTGTCAGCAGACAATACTTCGAGAGCGTATTGGGAGCTTCCCATTCCGGCATTTTTTCACCGCGCACATAAGCAAGGAAATCCCGAGCCACCAGCGAGAAGTGATCTTCATGAGAAAGGGTGCGGACCGGAGTGATGTCGCTGCCGGAATCGAAAAGCTTTTTCGAGTATCCGGTAGTTTCGTTCTGCAGAACGGCCACGTCGCCACCGGCACAATGATACCAGGCCTGGAACGTATCCGGGCCGCCTTCAAAATCCCAACGTACGGAGATCCGTGCATAGATGTCCCTGATTCTGAAAGTAAGCGTGCCGTTGGAATACACCTGCAACGGCCCGGCCGCGTTTTCGCCGGTGGAGCGGAAAAACTGGCCCGGAGTGATTGTGGTCGGGTAATGCGAAGCACTTACAAGTTCCACATCCTCCGGCGATATCGCCTCATCGGGGAAACACTGCCATAAAATCAGGTCCACAAGATGAGTCGTAACATCGGCTATCCCCTCTCCCTGCTCCTTCACATCATAGTACCAGGCAGGGCGCCTCAGCGGAACGCCATCGACTTCCTTATAAAAATGATGTACACTCTCCATTTCGATGCAAGGGGAATCGGGCGAGCCGCCGGTAAGAGTCCTGTCCCTAAAGACCTCACGGGTGCGGATATTAAGTTCATCCTTGCGTTCAGTCATGAGTTCCAGTATCACCAGACCCTTTTTTCGGGCAAGGCAATACGCCTTTTCAAGAAGCGGGAAATCATCCGAATTAATAGCCAAAGGCTTGTCGGACAACACGTTGTAACCTTTGGTAATGGCATCCAGAATCCTTTCGGTCTTACGGGAATTCTTTCCTGCAAGCACGACTATCCCTTTTCCGCGACGGGGGCACTTCGGAAGATTCTCATCGATATGGATGTCCGGTTTCCAATCCGCAGGGTTCGGCTTCCGGTCATTATACCTTCCGACAGCTTCCAGAAACGATTCAAGCTCCGGTCCTTCCGGAGCATACACCTTTACATTCCCAGAGACGCCTTCCAGCGGTTCCCTCAGTACAAGCGATGCGTGGAAATGCCCCGGATCCACAAAATACATCTCCATCTCCGGATGAGAACACCCGCAGAGACATAGTAAAAAAGCCACCGGGAGACGGAGATTCATTTCAATGCTTTCAATAGTTTCCGTGCATCCTTCCTGCCTTCTTTCATTGCCGCCTGTATGGTAACAGGCCTGCCACCGGCATCCCGACTCATGTTTGAGGCCTTCATGAAGGCGTATATCTCGATGGTTTCTTCGCTGCTCACCGGGGGGACTCCGGTCTTGAAAAATTCGAGAATCTCGTCGAGCAGGACCTTATATCCGGCATATCCTCCGGCAGGAACCGCTCCTTTGCCCGTGATGGCAGTGCCGCCATAAACAGAAGGTCCGCTGACAACGGCACGGAAAGTCCCAACCCTGCCGTCACCCCAAAGCCCTGTTACCACATCTCCCGTCTCGCCCGAAAGGCGCGTAACTGTCTTGCAACCGGTCCCCATAAGGGTATAAAGGGTTTCCACCCCGTGAATCCCGTAGAACCCGAAATCCGGATGGGTGGGTTCCGGCTTATGAGGAGAATAACAGTCGGCACCGAGTATTACACCATAAACCCCGGAGCGTAGTTCTACATTCTTCGGGGAGAAGCGCAGGGCGCTGGAAGAAAACACCGGAACACCGTAGCGGGCGGCCATTTCATAAATCGCCAATGTCTCGCCGAGAGTGGCCCCCACCGGCTTGTCGATGAAGCATGTCTTTCCTGCCTTGAAAACCTCCAGAGCCTGCTCCGGATGGGGATGGCCGTCGTTTGTTTCAAGAAGGACATAATCCACCTTGGCGCACAGTTCGGCAACCGATCCCACTATTTCAACTCCATATTTCTGCACGGCTTCGGTATAGGCAGGTATCCGCTTATAACTCGATTCTATGACCTTCGAGCCATACGGATACGCCGCAACCACCTCGAACTCCCTTGCAGCGGGATCATCCGAGTCCGAATTGAGCAACTCGGTAAAGGCCGTAGAGTGAGAGGTGTCGAGCCCTATTATTCCTATCGTCTTGACCTGGCCGTATACAGCAGGACAAACAAGCATGAAAAATGATAATAATCCAAATCTTATTCCCATAGATTGTATCTGGTTCTTTTTCTATACTCCGTAGCGCTCATACCCACGTTTTTTCGAAACGCCACACAAAAATAATCAGCATTTCCGAATCCGCATTCGAAAGCGATCTCTTTTATGCTCATATCGGTATTGGTGAGCAGTTCCTTTGCCTGTGAGATACGGATATTGCGGATGTATGCCCCCGGAGGCATGCCGGTATAGTTCTTGAATTCTTTGCGGAATTTAGAATAACTGAAATCCAGGTCTTCTGCCACGTCGGGAGCCTTGATATCCTGAAGATGAGTTCCAATGGACACCCTGACATGGTCCACAACCTCCGAAATACGGGAATTCTCGGGCAGGTTGTTGCGGTGGTAATAAACCGCCGAGCAGATAATGTTTGCGCATATGCCGCACATGGCCTGCTGGTAGCCCGCCGCCTGCTTTTTCATTATCCTTTCCCCCGAACGGTACAAGTTCAGTATTTCTTCTTTGATGCCTATATGCAGCACGGGATCGCTTTTATCCAGAAGTCCCTCCCGGGTCCACATATCGGCTATGTTTCCGACGAAATGTATCCAGTATTCGTCCCATCCCGTTTCCAGATCCGGCTTATAAGTATGCCACTCTCCCGGAAACAGCAGGAAGCCATCCCCGGCCTTTATCTTCACGCTCCTGCCCTCCAGGCTCTCACTTGTAAAGAATCCGCTTCCTTTAGTGATATACACCAGCTGGTACTCATCTATTACCCTTCCCTTGTCCGGGTGAAAAATATAACTGGCGAAACTGGTTCGCGGAGGATATTCATCCCCGGGGCCGATACTTTGGCTGCCGAACGAATAAGCAACGATTCCCCACTTGAAATCAGTGGGGTTCGTTGCCGGGAATCGCCATTCTGGTTGTAAAGTCATGACTGTTTTTATTCGTATTTTCCCTCAAGAACATCACGTACGGCCTCCAGATATTGATAGCCGTACAGTCTGTCCGGCAGCAGATAAGAACCTTCCACCCACTCGTTCCAGGCATTCAGCAAGATCATTTTCGGTTGAGTGGCCGCATGGGCGTCGGCATATTCTTTTGCAGACTGCACCGATGCCGCAAATGCCTCAGGAGTATTGTTATAACGACAAATTACAACATCTTCACCCGGATACCGCGGCTGGTTGTCCCAGCCTATCGAAGCGGTTGGAAATATTGGACGGTCGCTGAACCGTTTCTCCCACAGGTCGCGCCATTCTACACCGCGGCGGGAGTATTCCATGTAATCCTCGTCGCGGCTTGCCATATTGTAGAACGCGTATGCATCCAGACCCAGCGCATCGGCATTTGTCTGCGTCCGGTTTTCCCACCAGGTGTTGGGCACTTTGAACATCCCGGAATGCTGGGTGACATAGAGGCCCTTGAAGCCTGCTTTGCGCACCTCGTCCCGGAAATAATCCATCGCTTTTCCCGCCTCCTCGAGTGTGGAGAAGGATTCCACGAACATCTGCGGATCGTAAAGGCCGAAAACAGGCTTGCCGTCGAATTTCAGATAGTTAGGAAGATGGAAATACTGGGTGATGACCCTGTCCACTATGATTTTCCACTGGTCCCAGTCGATGCGGGGATCCATTGTAAGGGTCTCTTTGTCGGAATTGATATAAGGATTCCAATAATTGGTGACTTCATGGTTGGCATACATGATGAAGAAATTCATCTTCCTGTTGGACGGAGCCTTCAGGAAACCGTTATCCAACGCACCCTCCAGGAAAGGATAATGATGGAACCAGTACCAGTCGTAGATAAAGGTATTCACCCCGTATTTTAGGGCAGTCTGTATCCAACGCTCCACCACTTGCGGGTCGTCGTCTGGAAGCTGCCCCCAAAGCGGCTGCCGGGGCTGGTAGTGACCTTCAAACATAGGGGTGCCCCTTTCTATGATTTCCCATTCCCCGCGGCCGTCGGGCCAGAGGAGTGCACGTCCGAGAGAATCATCGTGGCAGGAAGGCCACACATAAGCTGCAACAATATAATCGTTTCCAGCCTTCGGTCCGCACGCGGAGAAGGCGAAGAGGATCAGTGCAAAAAGGACGATATGCAGTTTCTTCATTTTTCGGCAAAGTCTAACGGGTTGCACCATAGCCCTCGAGGGCTGCTATAACTTTGAAGTTGCCGTCCCCCACAGGCGTTTCGCTCTCAAACGGCCAGGCGGCATCGTTGGGATAGTACCCGCCTTGGCCGGCACCGTTGCCTGCGGCAATAACAGCTGCATCGCTCGCATACAGGGGCCAGCCGGTCAGTTTGTTGTCGGCAACGTCAATGGTCATCGTGCCGGCATCGCGGGCCGCAGCGGCTTCTGCAGCTGTGACTCCTGAAATCTTTATCCAGTTGAAACCGAGGCTCGCGGCTTTGTTCTTCCACAGGAGGTTCTTCTTCATGGTAATGGATTTAGCCGTGCCTATATTGAGGATATAATT